>CANOGC010000071.1 GCA_947565445.1 uncultured Clostridium sp.
TCTATTGAAATTTGGTTAGAAAATAAAAAATTGAGAATTTCGCAATTAATTTTAACTGAATTTCATTTGACAAATTCAAATGTTTATGATACAATACTTATCTGTAATCCGCTTAATTAAGGTTCATAAATGTTAATTAACTTTAACTACCTAAAGTTTGGGATTAGCGAGTATACAAAAAAGGGAGGTGTACATAGAATGTACGCAATAATTGAAAGCTGTGGGAAACAATACAAAGTAGCTGAAGGTGATGTTGTATTTTTCGAAAAATTAGATGCTGAAGAAGGAAAAAAAGTAACATTTGATAATGTTGTTTTAGTGTCTGATGGAGAAAAAATCGAAATCGGAAATCCTTATGTAAAAGGTTTTAAAGTAGAAGGAAAAGTAGTAGCACACGGAAAAGCTAAAAAAATAATTGTTTTCAAATATAAAGCAAAGAAAAACTACAAGAGAAAACAAGGACACAGACAACCATATACAAAGGTTGAAATTACAAGCATTAAAAAACCTGCTGCAAAAAAATCAGCAGACAAAGAAGAAGCTACAGATGCAAAAGTAGAAGCTTAAAAATTGAAATTTTTAAAGATAAAATAAACATAAAAGCTATGGAAGGAGTGAGAAAGCATGGCTCATAAGAAAGGTCAAGGTAGTGTTAAGAACGGAAGAGACAGTGAGTCAAAACGTCTTGGGGTAAAACGTGCTGATGGTCAATTTGTATTAGCAGGAAATATATTAATGAGACAAAGAGGAACTCATATACATCCAGGAACAAATGTAGGAAAAGGTAGTGATGATACTTTATACGCATTAGTGGATGGAACTGTTAAATTTGAAAGACTAGGTAGAGATAAAAAGAAAGTAAGTGTTTATCCAGTTACAGAAAAAGTAGCACAATAAATATAAAAAAGATACAAATTTTAAAAATTTGTATCTTTTTTGTGTTGTATAGAAGACTAATATATTAATATTAAAAAACGAGTTCGACTTGTTAGCCAAAGGCGTCATATTTCTTTTTCTCAAAGTATAGTGTGTTTCAAGTTTTATTAAAACTAATTAAGCTTAAACGCCTTGGAGAACGGAGTTTTTAAATATTAATATATTAGTCTTTAGTAGTATAATTATTTCACAACTATATTATAAATCTTATTTTTTACATAAATTTCTTTTACAATTTCTTTACCCTCCAAATAAGAAGCCACTTTTTCATGTGCAATTTCTTTTACTTTATCTTCTGGAAGATTTAAAGCAATATCTACATTTGCTCTTAACTTTCCATTTACCTGAATTGGAAGATTAAAAGTATTTTCTACAGTTTTTGCCTCATCATATGTTGGCCATGTAGAGTAAGCGATTGTATTTTCATTTCCAAGTAAATTCCACAATTCTTCGGTTATATGTGGTGCTACTGGATTTAGTAATTGTAAAAATCCAAGAGCATATTTTTTAGGAACAATATCTACTTTATAGCAAGCATTTATAAAAATCATCATTTGACTAATAGCGGTATTAAAGTCCATATTCTCATAATCATTAGTTACTTTTTTAACAGTAAAATTATAAACATAATCTAATTCAGGGTTATCTTGTTCCTTAATATTATCTGACTCGGCATATAATCTCCAAACACGGTCAACAAACTTCTTTGAGCCTTCAATTCCATTTGGATCCCATGGCTTTGCAGCATCGATTGGCCCCATAAACATTTCATATATTCTTAATGCATCAGCACCATAGTTTTTAACCATATCATCTGGGTTAACAACATTACCCTTAGATTTACTCATTTTCTCTCCATTTGAACCTAAAATCATACCTTGATGACGAAGTTTATAAAAAGGTTCTTTATGGGAAACAATTCCTTTATTATATAAATATTGGTTCCAAAATCTAGAATAAAGTAAATGTCCTACTGCATGTTCAGGTCCACCCATATATAAATCAACTGGCATCCAATGTTTCATTAATTCTTTATTTGCAATTTCATTATCATTTTTAGGGTCAATATAACGTAAGAAATACCAACTAGAACCAGCAGAGCCTGGCATAGTAGAAGTTTCTCTTTTTCCGTGTTTATTATCTATTGTAATATTTACCCAGTCAGAAGCTCTATCTAGTGGAGAAGCCCCTGTTTTAGATGGGCTATAATCTTCAAGTTCTGGTAATATTAGAGGTAGATTTTCATCATTTAACACGAACATATCATCTTCAAAATGAACAATAGGAATTGGCTCACCCCAATAACGTTGTCTTGCAAATATCCATTCCCTTAATTTGTAATTTATTTTTTTAGTACCAATATGTTTTTCTTCTAGCCAATTAATAATGTTATTAATAGAATCTTCTTTATTTAATCCATTTAAGAAATCAGAATTAATATGAATACCATCACCTTCAAAAGCTTCTTTTGTAATATCTCCACCTTCTAATACAGGTATAATATCTAAATTAAATTTAGTAGCAAATTCATAATCCCTTGAGTCATGTGCAGGTACCGCCATTATAGCTCCTGTTCCATATGTGTTAAGAACATAATCTGAAATCCAAATTGGAATTTCTTTACCATTAACAGGATTAATTGCATAACTTCCAGTAAATACACCAGTTTTATCCTTATTTAATTCTGTTCTTTCAAGGTCAGATTTAGTTGCAGCAAGTTTAATATATTCGTCTATTTGGTCTTTTCTTTCAGGTGTAGTAATTGATTGGATTAATTCATGCTCAGGAGCAAGAACACAATATGTTGCCCCAAATAAAGTATCTGGTCTTGTTGTAAATACAGTAAATGTATCATTTGAACCAGAAATTTTAAATATAACTTCTGCACCAGTAGATTTACCAATCCAATTTCTTTGTATTTCTTTTGTAGATTCTGGCCAATCAAGTTCATCTAAACCTTCTAGCAATTGTTCTGCATATTTTGGAATATCTAATACCCATTGTTTCATATTTTTACGAACAACAGGGAAGCCTCCACGTTCACTTTTACCATTAATTACTTCATCATTAGCAAGAACAGTACCCAATTCTTCACACCAGTTAACAGGCATTTCCACTAATCTTGCAAGCCCATCTTCATATAATTTTTTAAAAATCCATTGAGTCCATTTATAATAATTTGGGTCTGCTGTTGAAACCTCTCTATCCCAATCAAAAGAGAAACCAAGCATTTTTAATTGTTTTTTAAATGTTTCAATATTAGCTAAAGTAAACCCGTGAAGGATGTTTACCAGTTTTTATTGCATATTGTTCAGCAGGAAGCCCAAAAGCATCCCAACCCATAGGGTGAAGAACATTATATCCTTGCATTCTTTTCATCCTAGAAACAATATCAGTTGCAGTATAACCCTCTGGATGACCAACATGTAAGCCTTGTCCTGAAGGATATGGGAACATATCAAGAGCATAAAATTTAGGTTTTGAAAAATCCCATACATCTGTCTTAAAAGTTTTATTCTCATCCCAATACTTTTGCCATTTTTCTTCTACTTCTTTAAAATTATAAGCCATAAAATCAATCCTTTTTCTATAAAATTTAATATTGCCACTATTATATAACAAAAATGTGGGAAAAGGAAGAGAAAAACCTTATTTTTCTTGAATAAATTATTACTTTATAATATAATGTTAAAGGTGATGTTATGATAGATATTAAAAAGGCAGAGGTTGCATTTAGTGAATATGTTAAGCCATACGATGTAACAAATGGTAAAATAGAATTAAAAATAAAGCACACATATAGAACTGTAGAAGTAGCAAAAAAGATTGCAGAAGATTTAAACTTAAATGAAGAACAAAGCTTACTTGCACAGCTAATTTCTTTATTACACGATATTGGTAGGTTTGAACAAGTACGAATATACAATACATTTCGTGATAAAGATAGTATAGATCATGCAGATTTAGGAGTAAAGATCCTATTTGAAGATGGGGAAATTAGAAGATTTATAGAAGATACAAAATATGATGACATTATATATAAAGCAGTAAAAAATCATAATAAATTCAAAATAGAAGAGGGACTTAACAAAGAAGAATTATTACAAGCAAAAATTGTACGTGATGCAGATAAAACAGATATATTTGCAAGGTTTGCACTTGATATTGAACTATGCAAAAATGTGTTATATGATTACAAAGAAATGTCAAAACAAACTATAAGCCCTAAACTTATGGAAAAATTTGAACAATACGAACAAGTAAGTAGAGATGAATTTAAACGTGATATTGACAGCTATATTAATATAATTTCTTTTATTTTTGATTATAATTTCATAACAGGATTAAAGATTATTAAAGAAAACAACTACATTGAAAGAACAATGAAACCACTTTGTATTTGTGATGATACAAAAGAACAAATGGAAAAAATAATAAAAATAGCAAATACTTACATAGATGAAAGAATAAAAAGCAAGAATAAAATTTTCTAAGTGGCAAAGCCACATAAGAAAATCTAATTCTTCCATAACCATCTTCTAAGGAAACTCACCACTAACGTGGATGACTTTCCTAAGAATATAGAAAAGAGGATGTTAAAGATATGCCAAAAAAATTACTAATAACGGAAAAGCCATCTGTAGCAATGGAATTTGCAAAAGCCTTAAAAATTAATACAACCAGAAAAAATGGATATATAGAATCTGATGAATGGATTATTACATGGTGTGTAGGTCATTTAGTTACTATGAGTTATCCAGAAAAATATGATGAAAAGCTAAAACAGTGGAGGTTAGAAACATTACCATTTATTCCAGAAGAATGGAAATATGAAATAATACCAGCCGTAGAAAAGCAATTTGCTATTGTAGAAAGTCTTTTAAAAAGAGAAGATGTAGAAGAAATATACAATGCAGGAGACTCTGGGCGTGAAGGAGAATACATACAAAGGCTAGTTTTTATGATGGCAAAGCCAAACCCAAAAGCTACAATGAAGCGTGTTTGGATAGATTCACAAACAGAAGAAGAAATTATAAGAGGAATTAAAGAAGCAAAAGATTTATCAGAATATGATAGTTTATCAGATTCTGCTTATTTGCGTGCAAAAGAAGACTATTTAATCGGAATAAATTTTTCAAGGTTATTATCAATTATTTATGGAAGAAGAGTAGCAAAAGAAGCAAACTTAGAAAGAGCATCGATTTCTGTAGGACGTGTTATGACATGTGTATTAGGAATGATTGTAGAAAGAGAAAGAGAAATTAGAAACTTTGTAAAAACAAAATACTATAAAATAATAGGTGAATTTGGAAGTAAAGATGCATCATTTAAGGCAGAATGGAAAGTAAATGAAAAATCAATAATGAACAATTCACCGAAACTATATAATGAAACTGGGTTTAAAAAAGAAGAAGATGCAAAAGAATTTATTACTTCTCTTATGGGAAAAGAAGCGGTTATTACAGAAGTAAAAAAATCAAAACAAAAAGAAAATGCACCACTATTATTTAACTTAGCAGAAATCCAAAATGAATGTACAAAACGATTTAAAATAAAGCCAGATGAAACATTAGAGGTAATTCAAAATTTATATGAAAAAAAATTAGTAACATACCCAAGAACTGATGCAAGAGTGCTATCTACAGCTGTAGCAAAAGAAATTTCGAAAAACTTAAATGGAATTGCAAAAGGGTTTAAAGATGAGGAAGTACAGGGATATATAAAAAAGATGGTAGAAGAAAAATATTCTACAAATCTATTAAAAACAAAATATGTAAATGACAGTAAAATAACAGACCATTATGCAATTACACCAACAGGGCAAGGGTATGAAAACTATGAGGCACTACCAGAACTTCATAAAAAAGTATATAAAGTAATTGTAAAACGCTTTTTAGCAATCTTTTATCCACCAGCAGAATTTAACAAAATATCTGTCACAATAAATATAGAAAATGAAGTTTTTAACACAAGTGGAAAGGTATGTGTAAAACAAGGGTATTTAGAAATTTTAAAACCAAAAAATGTAGAAAACAAGAATGAAAACGAGGAAGATAAAGATGTAGATACAGGCTCATCTGCTCAAGAAACAGAAAATAACCTTGATATTTTAAATACATTAAAAAAGAATGAAAAAATAGAAATAGTAAATTTTGAAACAAAAGATTCTGAAACAAGTCCACCAACAAGGTACAATTCAGGTTCAATTATATTAGCCATGGAAAATGCAGGTAAATTAATAGAAGATGAAGCCTTAAGAGAACAAATAAAAGGAGCAGGAATTGGAACAAGTGCTACAAGAGCAGAAATAATAAAGAAACTAGAAAAGATAAAATATATAGAAATAAACACAAAAACACAAATAATTACTCCAACAAATTATGGAGAAATAATATATCAAGTAGTAGCAAATTCAATGCCAGACATGTTAAATCCAAAATTAACAGCAAGTTGGGAAAAAGGGCTTGATATGGTAGCAAAAAAAGAAATAGGTTCATCTGAATTTATGGAAAAACTAGAAAATTATATAAAATCAAAATTTAATAAGTTGGTTATTAATATGTAATAATCAACTTTTCGCATATACTTTAATAAAATTCAGGAAAATTTCTAAAAGTGTTTGACAATAGTTAATAGATAGTATAGTATATAAGTAGAAATAACAAAGGAGGAATTTATATATGGCTAATATAAATTATGAAGAAGGAGAAAAGTACGGACTAACAAAAGAGAAAATGGAATTTTTGTTATCATATGACACATTAGAAGTAGCAGGTGTTCTTAGAGAACATCCAAATAGTATAGCTTTTATAGCAAGAACATTTAAAGAAAATGGTATAGAAATAGATTGGAGTAAAGTTGTATATTATTGGATGGGAGAAATAGAACATTTATATTTTGATGGTGAAGAATTACCTAATTATAAGATAGATTATGAAGAAGGACAAAAATATGGATTAAATAGAAGTGAAATGAGAATTATGGTAACATATGATGCACTATCAATAGCGAATATTATTAGAGAACATCCAAATAGTATAGCTTTTATAGCAAGAACATTTGAAGAAAATGGTATAGAATTAGATTGGAATAAAGTTGCACAGTATTGTATGAGTAAAGAAAGAATTATAGGGTATTATGACGAAGAAGGGGAAATTTATAGAGTAGGAAGAAAAGAGTATGGGCTAAAGAAAGATGAAATAATAAATATATTATCATTTGATACAGTAGAAGTAGCGAATATTATTAGAGAGCATCCAGATTGTATAAATTTTATAAAAAGGGCATTTTGGGAAAAAGGTAAAGTATTGAATTTGGAAGAAGTTAGACATTGTTTAAATGAACAACAAGGAAAAATAGGAAAAGCAATAGAAGAAATAAATTCAAGAATAGGGCCAGTTATACCACAGGAAACATCAAAAGGAATAGAAGTAGCTGAAGATATACAACGTCCAACACATGAAGCATCAAAAGGAATAGAACCACTTGAATATATACAACGTCCAACAAAGGAAG
>CANOGC010000072.1 GCA_947565445.1 uncultured Clostridium sp.
TTGAATATAAAAAAGTGTCCTTATAAAAATTGTCCAAAAAAGTATTGACAATCCACATACTGATTTCTTATTTTCATATAATTCTACTATCATTTGTTTAAAATCTTCATCATATTTTTTTGTTGCTATTTTTGACACACTCCTTTCAGTTTAGTGTACATAATTTATTATACACTCTCTCATAAAATGTGTCCATATATCTATTCTAACACCAAAGAATATCGTATGTATATCATTTTCATTTGCAAATTTAAAAATATCTTCAAGTTTTTTGGATTTCATAAAAAGTTGATTTTGAGTATCTTCTTTAGAACTATTTTCTATTTCTACTCCATATAAACCATTACTATCTATAACTTCCAACAATTCTTCTCTATTTATAATTTTACTTTTAGTATTGCTTTTTCTAAAAATGTTTCTCATATGCTTTTAAATTTCTCCCCTTAAATTTGAATATTCTATTAAATATGCTGTAATATTATCATAATTAGACAAAAAAATAAAGAGTATTCAACGAAATTTAATTGCGAATACTCAACAACTATTTTATTTCTATAAGAAAATAATAGTCAAGAAAATTCACAAAATATTCCGTTATTTTTGTAATAAATTTATTGTTCTTCATTATCATCAAAAATCTCCTCTATGCTTTTGTTAAGTTTTAATGCAATTTTCTTCATAATATGGTATGCTGGATTTTTTCTACCTCCTCTTTCTAAGTGGCTCATATACCCCACTGAAATGCCTATTGATTCTGCTAATTCAGTTAATGAATAGCCTATTTCTTTACGAATTTTTCTAATATTATTCATTTTACTTTCTCTCCCTACTATCTATTACAATCATAAATATAAACTTTCTAATTGCTCATTATAATCTTTTATTGCATATTCTGCATATATGTTACCAATATGTACATTCAGTACATATTTAAAATGTTTTTGAATGTATGTATTTGTAGTCTCACTTGCGTTTATTGCATTCTTTATCATTCTTAATTTATTTACCGATTTCTTCATAATTAAAAACACACCTCCATTTAATTTTAAACCTACTATAGTGCATAGTCTTACTGTTTATATGCAAAATATATATGGATTCTCCCATCATTTATCTCTTATTCTAATAGACCATAATTATAGTCCATTAGAATAAAAAAAATTGCTATACTTTATTCAAAATTATTGAAAGGAGATTTGCAATGCAACTAAATGATGCTATTAGAAATAGAATTGACTACTTTTTAAAAAGAAAAGGCTTATCTTCCTTATGGGATTTATATAAAACAAGTGGAGTTCCTAAATCTACTATCAATGCTTTGCTTGCAAGTGAAAAAAATAAATTACCACGTTTACCTACATTACTTCATTTGTGTGAAGGTCTTGATACTAATTTAATGGATTTCTTTAATGATCCTATGTTTATAGATATCGAAGATTCTTCAGAAGATAAAACAGATAATATATAAATAAAAAGATGTAAAATACATCTTTTTATTTTACCTTTACTTCTTATTTTTTGCAATTCCGTCTGCCTTTAAATTTTAACATACTTATAATGATAAAATCAAGAAAAACTTGATATTTAAAAATTTAAGGTGGTGTTTTGATTTTGAATACTAGAAAATATATTGATAATTTAGGTGGAAAATTAAATACTGTTGGAGATAATATAAAAATTGCCAGAGAAAAAAACAATTTATCAAGGCAAAATGTATCTGATCAGCTTATGATTCTTGGAATAGATATTTCAAGTCAATCTATTTTTGATATTGAAACAGGAGCTCGAACAGTTATAGATTATGAATTATGTGCTTTTGCTAAAATACTTAATATTAGTACTGATACACTTCTAAAAAATTTTAGGAATTATTTAGACAAAATATAAAAGAAGAGAAAAACATCTCTTCTTTTATATTAACTGAGAATTTTCTGTTAGCTACAATTTCACTTGCCTAAAGATAATTATGTCTTTTCATCTACATTATCTTATATAATATAGTAGATATTATTAATTTTGGTGTATAGCTATTTTGCATTGTATTCTTACTTTTTCTCAAATTAGTTGCTTTAGTAATATTAGTTTTTATATTATTAATACTTTTATTATGTCTTTTAGCCATAATGCTATATACATTCTTTTCTAAATTATCTAGCATATCCCAATTACCAGTTTCATATATGATAAATATTGCTTCAAATATATAGTGAGTTCCTATGTATTTTATATTGTATCCGATGCTAATAAGTTCTGAACGAATCTTTTGTTTTATTATATAAGTTTTCTTTTTATTCAATTTAATCAATTCTTTTTCTGTATTAATCATAACAAATATGGTAACTCCTTTCATTTTAGTTATTAGTATATAAGTCTTCAAGAATTTCACTATTTTGTACCAAATCTTCTTTTTCTGTTATAGTATATTCATCTAGATTAGGTACTGAAATATCTTCTTCTTTAACATTTCCTATATCTAAAGTAAAAGATTTTTCATAATACTGTTTATCTATTATATCATTTATTTCTCGTAGAACTAACATAGTTTCTTTGTCTATCCAAATTTCAGCATAACTTGTATTGTTATGTTGTATTCGTGCAACATAACATTCTTTTCCTTTATATCTTTCTGTTCTAATACGTATACATGTTCTAAATATTAATCCATAATTTATACCATAAGAATTAGCATATGTATAGGCAAACTTAAAATTTACCCCTTTTGTAGTAAATGTATAATTGGAGGTTCTGTTTATTACAGTTTTTGTATCTTTATAAATTTCCGTTCTTTTATTAGAATCTATTGTTCCCAAATAGTCAAAATTTGCATTAAGAAGTACATCATTTTTAAGTTCTCCATGATGTTCTTCTTTATACTTTCCATCTTTATAATAAAATTTTGTTTGTCCATATAGTTCCTGTCCTGTAGAATAGTCTATTGTTTGTTCTTCTATAGTCAGAACATAATTATCTTCATTCTTGATTTCTTGAATTTTATCATATGCACTAGTTAAAATATTATTTCTATATGCTAATACTTGCCAAAAAATAACAGACGCAATAATTATTGCAATTAGAATAATAATCACAATTCTTTTTAGTATTAACATTTTTTTTCTATATTTTTTTAAACCATCTACTTCATACTGTTCGTTCTTATTTGCTATATCTTTTTCTTTAATTTTTTCATCTTGTATCATTTCTAGGATGTCTTTACATTTATCACAATTTGATATATGTTTATCTACAAATTCCTTTGTTTCATCACTTAATAAATTTTCAACATAATTTAAAAGTAAATCTCTTACAATTTTACATTCATTTTTAATCATCTTTCAATTCCTCCTTTAATTTAACTTTTCCTCTATAAAAAGTTACCTTAGACCATTCTTCACTTTTTCCCAAAATATCTCCTATCTCTTTAAATGTTAATTCTCCCTTTATTCTCAAATAAAACACCTTTCTTGTCATTTCATCTAATTTATGTATTTCTTTATATAATTCCATCATTTCACTATTAGAATTTATATCATATTCTATAAATAGATTTTCTATATCTTTATCATCCAGTGATACAATTTTTACTTTACTTTCTTTTTTCATATAGTCTCTCCATATATTTTTAGCAATTTGACATAACCATACATTTATACTACATTCGTTCCTAAATTTTTTAATTCCCTTTATTGCTTTATAAAAGGTTTCTTGTGTTATTTCTTCTGCAATCTCAACATTGCTAGTTAAACTATATAAATAATTATATACTAGCCTAAAATACTTTTTATATAGTTCATCCATTTTTTCACCCCCTATATTATTTATGACTGTATTTTTTGCTAATTCGTTACAAAAAAATACAAATTTTTTTCTTTTTACACATAAATTTATAGTGATAACTATCTATTTATTTCCATTTTTGTTATTTTTTGTTGTCTTTTTGAGATTTCTTTCTTTATATATGGTATACATTATAGCATATTACTTAACCGTAATATATTTGGAAAGGCTCTTGTAAGCTTTCCTATGATAGAATTGGAACAGCAATTTATGGGTTTATTATGCGGAAAAAGAATATCATAAAACGGTTTTGTGCCGTTGTTTTATCTCTTGCACTTTGCTTTTCCTTAAGTGGTACAGCATTTGCAGCTGAACCGGCAGAATTTGCTATGAACGAAGAAACAGAGCAACAGGAAGCTAGTTGCTCTGTGCTTTCAGACGATGGCATTATGCCTCTCAGTAGTATAGGTGGTTATGCTAAGGTGGTGTTTCGGTTTTGAATACTAGAAAATATATTGATAATTTAGCTGGAAAATTAAATACTGTTGGAGATAATATAAAAATGACTAGAGAAAAAAATAATTTGTCAAGGCAAACTGTATCAGATCAGCTTATGATTCTTGGTATAGATATTTCTAGTCAATCCATTTTTGATATTGAAACAGGCTCTCGTACTGTTATAAATTATGAATTATGTGCTTTTGCTAAAATACTTAATACCACTACTGATGCACTTTTAAAAAATTTTAGAAATTATTTAGATAAAATGTGAAAGATTATATCTTTATTTAATTCTTTAGTAACTTCTTACTTTGTTATATCATCATATTCATACTCTCTTGTAAAGTTTTATGCTTTTTACCTATATTTTTTTCATCCCAACTATTTACATTCATCCCTTTTTAAATTAATAAAGGCGAAACCTTAAAAAAGTTTCACCTTGTGTTATAATGTGCAAATTGTCTTAAATTGTTACACTATCTACATTTAGTTTTCAGCCACCTGTTTCATAAATTAGCATTGAAACTGTGTTATATCCATTGGTGGAATCTTTGCTAATTAACTGAATTTGATATGTTTTTCCATTGCAGTTACCAGCAACTTCCACATCTCTAGCTCCTGCTCCAAATGTAGCATCATATTCAGTTACATAGCCAATAAATCCCGGACGTACCACTTTAAGTTCAACAGAACCACTCTCTACTTTGAGCCATACTCTTAATGCTCGTCCTTTTGTTGGTGTTACATTCACAACATTTTTAACACCTGCAAGCACCTGTGCATTTTCAGTATAAAACAAATCTTTTGGATTTGCATATGGAGTAATTCCATCCTCTGATGCTACAATTATAACATCAGAATTTTCGCCTTCAGTGGATGCCTCTGCTACAGATTCAATATTCATCTGTGAGCCAGATGGAGTTGATTCCATAGCATGAGCCGATATCGGTGTTGCACACATTAACATAGCAAAACATAAAGCAAATGATATAATTCTTCTCATAAAAGCTCTCCTTTACTGTTTGTATGCACACTATAACACTTGCATTTTAAGGCTAATATAGAACTCACCTTTATAAACATGCAATAATATTATTATATTAACAAATAATTAAAAAAACTATAAAGATGGAAAAAGGTAGAAAAATTGAAACTGTTGTATTTATTCATAATATGAAAAAAGCAGAAAATTTTCTGCTTTTTTCTACTAGATATTTAGCTTTTTTCTTCAATTATTTCATATTCATTTATATCTGGTTTCTTAAAAATACCATCAGGTACACTATCAAAATTATATTCCATTTCTTTTTTTTCCTCATTGTTACTTACTATTTTTATACATAATCCTGTATCTTTTTCAAAATACATCTCTTTTATATCTGAGCTACCAAGTGGAAAAGAACTTGCTATGTTTCCTGTAATAAGATAACATTCTTTTCCATTACATTCAACTTCTTTTATTTTATTTTTAATACCTGCACAAAAAGTTAGCCATTTGGTATCTATTTGTATATAATTTGGTATTAATGTTTCTGTTAGTGTTGAAGTTGATTTTAATTTAGCTGTTTTACTTTCTGAATTCTCATAAAATTCATCACAATATTGGTCGTCATAATATAAAGATGTTTTTGTATCTTGTTCATTATTATTTATTATAACTGCTGTATTATTCCCTTTTTTATATAAATTTGTGGTTGTAATTATTTTATCATTTTTAATTATTGTAACTTTAGTCTGAAAATCTAACTTTGAAATATGTATATCTGCATTGTTTTGCATTTCTTGTAAAATAAAAAATTTTCTAAATGTATTAACTAAAAATATTATCACACACAACATTAGAATTATTATTATTACTTTGATTATCTTTTTTCTCTCCATAAAAAATCCCCCTTATTAAAAATACATGTTTATTATATTATTTTGTTTAATGAATGTCAATAGAATATAAATATTATTAACACTACAATACAGTTCCCCCCTTTTCTTTTTTTTATAACTATTAATATATCACTATTTTCGACATTTTAATAGTCCTAACTTCTTCCATTTTTTTCAACTCAAAAACTAATTTTATATTAACATTTTTTATACACATATATTTTGTTACAAGCATGGACAAAATAAAATAAATTTCTTGTTCTAATTTTCTTCATATTTTATTATATTTCGTTATCATCAAAAATTTCCTCTATACTTCTGTTGAGTTTTAATGCAATTTTCTTCATAATATAATATGACGGATTCTTTCTATTGCCTTTTTCTAAGTGACTCATATATCCTACTGAAATACCTATTTCTTCTGCTAATTCAGATAATGAATAACCTTTTTCTTTACGAATTCTTCTAATATTATTCATTAAACTATCCTCCCTATTATATAGATTTTTGAATACTATAATTTACTAAAATTATATATTTCTATTTAGACAAAATTTAAAAGATTAGATTTTTAAAAATTTCTAATCTTTTTTGTTTTTTAAATTACAATACACATTGTAGAATTAATTTTATTACATCCTTAATACCAGTTTTATAGTATTGTTCATAATATAAGCCATGTTCATTATTATATGAATCTTCATATTGCTCAAAAAGCTCTATAATTTCTGATATACTTTTTTCATCCTTTACATACTTTTTTAATTCTTCTTCAAATTTGGTATATCTCTTTTTTCTTTCTTGTTGTTCTTTTTCAAGAGTTTCTCTAAATTCAGATGTTATAATTTCTCCTTCATTTTCTCTATATTCATAAAGTATTTGTAATATATCGCTTTTATGCATTTCTAACAATGAACTCAATATTGTTTTATCCATATCTACACCTCCTCTTCTTTAGGTTGTGTGTGATATTAACTCTGTTCAAAATTTTTGTCAACTAATTTGAAATTATTTCTTAAGATATTAAACCCTGAAATCCTTGAGCATAAAATGATGTATTATTCCCATTGTTTTCAAAAAATAATACATCATAATCTTAAACCCCTTATCCCATTGCTTATTATGATAGTCTAGTATGTAGATTCAATTTATCTACTATAGGTGCTATTTTTAAAATATTGTGCATCCTTGCCCACACTTTTTACACCTACATATCCCTATTACAAGTTTTGCCACCGAATACTCTTTTATTATTGTGAGTCTGTGTTCTAAAATCTC
>CANOGC010000073.1 GCA_947565445.1 uncultured Clostridium sp.
AATATAAAAAAGTGTCCTTATAAAAATTGTCCAAAAAAGTATTGACAATCCAATACTGATAGCTTCTTACCTAAAGTTTCTCCTAAAAGGAATCGAGCTGAATATATAAAAAATGCTTTAAAACCAAAACCTCTAGATTTATATAATCCTTATGAAGAACGATATGGTATGCTTTTAATAAATTTCTTAAATGCTAGATTAGATGATTGGAGACATGCATATAAAGATTTTATATATGCTTATGGACTGGGAATAATAGAGAAATATTCTAGTAAAAAAATGAGATTATCATATACAGATATAAATTCATTTATAGCAAATGCAAAAGGAATTTTTGAAAGTGCTCAAGTAAAATTATATGGACTTCAATTAGAATTAAAAGAATGTGTAAATTACATATATAATTTAAATGGAAATGAAGAAGATAAAGAATATGAACCATATACAAAGTTTCAAGCATATTCGTTAAAACATAATTTAATAAATAAACATACACAAAATACAGAAATATTACTAAATTCTTTGAGTATTTTTAAAAATGATTTTGTCTCTGCTAAATTAAGTGAACTTACACAAGGAATAAATGGCATAAATATGCAAAATGGTATTAAATATTCAAGTAGGTATTTGGATAATATTTGTTTTATAGTTTTAAGTGAATTGGTAAATAATAATATAACAATTAAAACTTGTAAACATTGTGGCAGATATTTTATTCCTGTAAATAGACAAGCTGAAGTTTATTGTGATTTAGCTCCTCGTGCTACAAATGGAAAGAAATGTAGAGAATTGGGAGCTCGTACTACATATGCTAAAAATGTTAAAGAAGTTGAAGGTCTTTTAATTTATAGAAGAACATATCAAAAAAGATTAATGGAATTAAGTAGAAATCCAAATACTTCAGAAAAAGATAAGAAAAAATTTAATACATGGAAGAAATCTGCACAAGAAAAAATTAAAGAATTTAAAAAAGAAAAAATTACCGAAGAACAGCTAAAAGCTTGGATGGAAGAAAATAAAGATTTATAAAATACATATATTTAGCTTTAGAAAAGAGGTGCATTTATGTCTTGTACATATTATTTAAAAGATAGGAAAATTACTAAAGAACATATTGAAAAGCTAGAAGAACTAGAAAAAGATTTTAATACTAAATTAGGAAATTTGTATAATGATTTGAATAAAGAAATAGTTTCTATTTTACCAATACAAAACAACGATGTTTTAGAAGAATGTAGACAATATGAGCCTGAATATAGAAATGAAACTAGATTTTATTTAGATTCAATAAATAAATTGGATTTTGGAGTATATTCTTCTGGCACATTCCGTTTTCGAAAATTTAGCAACTTAAACGATTTTATAAACTTCTATAATGAAAATAGCAATAAATACATTATCATTGATGAATACAATCGTGAATTTACATTAGATGAGTTTTTAGAAGATATAAATTTGAAATAGATATTTTTAAAAAGCAAATAACCTTTAGATTTAGTCTAAAGGTTATTTGTAAATCAACTTGACCGTCTTTCAGGTCTAAATGTCTTCTTAACTTGAGTGTATTTCAACTCGTAACAGAATTGTTTCTGTTAATATTATTATACTCAAATTATTAAAAAAAATCAATAAAATACGTAAAAAAATTTGTATTTTCTTTAATTTTTTTTGTATTTTCCTTAAAAAAATTTGTATTTTCTATAAATTTTCTTAAAATAGAAAGTAAAAAAATATTTATATTTATGTAGAAATTTTGCTTATTTTGTGCTATTATATATTCTGAATTTTACATTGAGGAGGCACAAACTTTGAACATAAGTGATGAATTAAATAAATTAAATAATAATCAACGACAAGAATTAGAAAAATGGTTTGTTGAACAAATATATAAACTAAATAAAGTTAATAAAAATGAACAACTTAACTATGTACCATATGTAACTAGAAAACAAGTAGTATGGGTAGATTTTGGAGTTAATATTGGTCAAGAATTAAATCACTCACATCCTGCTATTGTATTATATTCAAGACCAAATGTTGGTACTGTACTTGTTGCTCCTTTAACAAGTAAGAAGAATGAGTCAGATGTTGTTATTGATATTGGAGAAATTAAAGATTTTGAAGATTTTTCTTATTGTAAAATAGACCAATTAAGAGCGATTAGTAAACTTAGAATACAAACTAAAAAATATGAGGGTAAATATTATAATAACTTAAACTTAAAAACTGGAGTGTATTCTAATCCTGAAGTAAGTACTGAACAAATAAACTTAATAGATAAAGCTATTCAAGAATTGAAATATAAATCTAAATAAAGATAATTATTGTATCAATTAAAATGGCTAATATTAACACTTACATCGTTATAATAGTTGAAATATATGTAAATCTGTGCTAAAATAAGTGCAGATTTTATTTTTATAATCTCCTTTTGGAGTTAACATAGATGACACGTAAACAGCACAATGAATATTGAAGGAGGTATTAAAATGGCTTTATTTAAAATTAATGGACACAGTCGTAGAGAATTGGAACATCACAATGCAGGGGATTATATAACAAATCCTGAAGCAATAAAAGAAGACTTTCCAATAGAAGTTTATTATAAGAGTAAAAAGTATTGGGATTCTTCTTGGATTAGAAAATTCAATTCAGAAACATGCATTAGTGCATGTGATGGATATGATGACATCACAGATGATATGGAAATTTATTTATCCACCAATAAAGACAAGCTGAAATATTTTAAAGAAAACCATTAAAGAGTCAAAATGAAGAGTAGGAGGTTTACAACAAATCTTCTACTCTTTTGATAAATATTCATTGCATTTGTCGCAATAGTTGAAATATAGGTAACTTTGTGATAGAATATGTACAAATTTATTTTTTATAATCTCCTTTTGGAGTTAACATATAGAACAAGTAAACAACGCAATTACTATTGAAAGGGAGGAAAAAGTATGAGTACATTATCAACTATTGTTTTTATTATGTTTTTCATATTTGCTATTTATAAATTTAGAAAATTTAAGAATCGGCAAAGCATAGAGAAAGATAATAAGAATATCATCATCAAAGAAATTACTTTGGATAAAAGACTTTATTCAGCACCATCATTCGACTTTCCTAATGTTCAGTCTCAAAGAGAGCTAAAAGACATAGATTTGGCTTCTGGCTTTCCTGATAAACCTAGTGAAATAAAAATAACACAATATTGTAAGTTTTAAGGAGGGTTAAATATGCAGTATAGAATGAATTATGAAACCGATAATATACAGGTAGAAGGCAGAAAAGATGAAAGCAGTGATTATGGAGCATATGCATATTTCGATGAAAAATCTAGATTGATTTTTTATGGGGATTTACCTGATGAGATATGCAAAGAAATCTATGACTTTCTGGCATCAGAATGTATTATTCTTGAAAACGGTGTAGCCTATCAGCTTGTCGATTAACAATCTAAATGGAGGTGTTATGATGGATAAAGAGTGGAATATTGAAAGTGAATTGGAATTAGAACAACAAAGAGAAAATGAGCATATCTTTTATGAAGTATTTGAAGAACATACCGAAGAAGAGATAGAACAATACAAACGAATGGCAGGAATTCCATTTACCAATTAACGTCTTATTTAAAAATATCATTAAATATAATTTCTTATTTAGTAAGTCATAAGCAATGAGAGTCTATATAGGCTCTCATTTGCGTTATATTATCTAACTCTATCTTTCTTCTTTTTGTCGTGTTCTTTTTCGGCTTGTTTTCTTTCTTCTTCTATATTCTGATGAAGTTCAAATTGCTTAATTTTTTCTAACCCTAATTCAATATTAGTACAATGTTTTATTTCTTCAGCAAGTGGTGTTATCTTTTTAGAAATTTCTACAATTTGATTTTCAATAGTTTCTTTTTCTTCAGCTGTTTTAGCTCTTTTATGCTTTTTCCATAAATTTTCTCTCTCACTTTTCAAGGGGTTAATTTTTTTATAAGCAGATTTTTGATAATCTAGCAATTCTTGTTCTGTATTGATATTATTTTTGCACACAAATCTAACTTGTTTAGAAAATTCATCCATTTTCTTAATTGCTTGTATTAATTCTGGCGTCATTTTCGTTATATTAGGTTTTGAGACGATTTCTATATTAATACCGAATAATTTCTCATAGTGGAAAATTAAATATGAAATAGAGCCTTTAAATTGCAAATACTTTTGTTTTTCATTGTTATATCTTTCATAACTTCTATTAGCTAACAAATATGGATCTGGAGAATATGGATATTCGGGCTGTGTTTCTAATATTCTTTTATAAATACTTTCTTTTGAATAATTATTTCCAAATTGCCTTTCAATTCTTGTATTTCGTTTATATGGCTCTCGCCTAATAGATAATGTATTATTTTTATCAGTAACAACATAATCTAAATCTTGTAATATTTTAATAAATTCGTTATAGTCTTTAGCATTCGCTATTGCATAATCAATACTATCTTTCATAAGTTCCTTATATAAACTACTTGTAGCATATTTATTATATTTTTCTTCTTGTTTCAAAACACTTAGTCCATATTCTTCACAAAGTTTATCTGAAGCTTTTCTCATAGTAGCATAGTCTTTCTTTGTGTTACAAAACCTTTTGCCATCTAAAAATGAAACAGAGTTTAGTAGGCTAAGTGCTAGACGCCTTGACCTATTACTAAGTTAGGTTTTCCAGCACTCGCCCCCGAACCGTACTTACAACTCTCGCTGTATACGGCTCTCCATTTATTCACGCAGTTTACTTTTATGAATTTTTGAATGGCAATCTTTACATACTACTAATGTTTTGCGATTAATCTTTTTCATAAATCTTGCCCAATCTTCTTTTTCGTCTAATTCTTTTAATATTCTAACTTGATGTACTTCTAGTTCACTGGTATGTTTACCACACCATTCGCATGTATTAGAATTTAATCTATCTGCCAGTTTAGGTCTTTTCAGAATACCTTTAGGTTTATGAACTGTATCAGCTTCAGCACCAAGTGGTCTTGGGTCTTTTGCTAAACTTCCTTTCCGTAATATTCGTACCCTTTCATTTCCTTTACTATCTTGATATTTAACTCCAATATCTTTATTTATTCTAAACTTTGCTATTATTTTTCTAACTGATGTTCTATATTTACACGCCATGGTTCTATAAAAACTATATTCCATAATACACCTAAATTTGTGTAACTTTGAACGGTTATTTGCTATTGAATAATAGTTACAAAATCCTCTTATTTCTCCATTGTATTGGTCTAAAATGCTCAAATCATTTCTTCCTGTTAAATCTCCACGATGTATTGGTTTCCATATTTCAGTATTATTTTGTACTACTATTTTCATTGATTTTAGTTCGATTAGTTTCTTTTGAATTAGTTCTGTTGGAACTTCTAGCATTACATGTCCACCGTAATTTCTTGCTTTTATCCCTCTTTTTGTTTTCTTTGTAAGATTACTTTTAGGTGTAACTCTTATATCATATCCTAAAAATCTAGCCTTGTTAGTTGATTTAGTTATAAGTGTTTTCTCGTTTGATAATTCTAGGTGTAGTCTGTTTTGAATAAATTGTCCTATTTCTTCTTTGACTTTCCTTGCATCTTCTTTAGAACCAATTATACCAATGATAAAATCATCGCAATATCTAACATATTGTAATCTTTTAAAATTGCTATCCATTGGGTCTTTACATGGCATAGTTTTGTGTATTTTATCTAATTCTTGAATTCGTTTTAGTAACATTTCGCTTTTTTCTTTGTTTTTGCTTCTGCTAAGACTTTTTACTAAACTGTGTCTTCTTTCTGCTAGCTTTTTATACTCATTGTTGTAACCTCTTTTATTTCCTAAATCAAATTCTTTTTTGTATTCTGCCATGTATTTATCAAATTGGTCTAAGTAAATATTTGCTAATATTGGACTAATTATTCCACCTTGTGGAGTCCCACTATAGCTTTGATGTAGTTCTTGCTGTTCCATATATCCTGCATTTAAGAATTTACGTATAAGATTTATAAATCTTTCATCTTTAATTCTTTTACGCAAAATATTTATCATAATGTTGTGGTCTATATTATCAAAAAAGCCTTTAATATCTCCCTCTACATACCATTTACACCTTACAAATCTGTTTTGTATTTGTCTTAAAGCTGTATGGCAACTTCTGTTAGGTCTAAAACCATGAGATATTTCTTCAAAACTATCTTCGTATATTGCTTCTAACAACATGCGAACTACCTCTTGAATTAATTTATCGTCAATAGTTGGTATTCCTAATGGTCTAAGTTTTCCATTTTTCTTTGGAATGTAAATTCTTCTTGCTGGCTGAGGTTTATAACTTTCATCTGTTAGTGTTTCAATTATTCTGTCTATTCTCTCTAAGCTCATTGCGTCAATTGTTTTTCCATCTGTACCAGCTGTCATATTGCCTTGTTTAGAATAAATATTTTGATATGCTTGTAGAAATAAATTTCTGTTAAACATATTTCGATATAACCTATTATAGGTGTAATCTTTTGAATTAGAATGCTTTTGCAAACTGTTCAATACATTTTCTGGATTTCTCATAGTGCCTCTCGCACCTTCCTTTCTTTTATATTGAAGTGAATAAACTGCTTTCCTTCGCCATGTAAATGCCATTAACATTCTCAGACTACTACGAAAGCTCCGTTACCCTATTGAATATTCAAAGCCTTTTGCTCATAGCTAAACAAGTTTTAGCATTTCAACTTAGGTAATCCCCATTTAGATACAAAGTAATTAGCTTGTCCATTATCTGATACAACTTTCGTCCTTTTATGCTTATGCAAATAGGTCACATATTCAACTTGCCTACCTCATTTGTCCATTGATAACGTAGGATATGTGATACAACAGTTATAACTATCTTCTGTTGAAGCCACCACAAATGCCCTTTGGACTGTTGTTCAAGCAGTATAGCTTTTATCCTTATATGAACTTTTGGTCTTGCTATTCAGTCGTGACATGATAGTTTGTCAACTTATAACTTTAATGGAGTGCTATTGTCCCCTCAAGGTTTCCCTTTTAGGTTATCCATTGACCACAGACATAAATCTCGCGTCTGCCGTATTGCTAATACGGAATTACTTTGCCCCTTATGGGCGCACAAACAAAATGATTGTGCAAATTATTTGTGTTTAAATGAGTAGAAACTACTACTTGAAATTTATCTCCCCATAATTCTTCAGCTAGTTTT
>CANOGC010000074.1 GCA_947565445.1 uncultured Clostridium sp.
AAACCAATTATACTAAAACGCCTTGGAGAACGGAATTTTTAATTTTATATTACTAAATGTTTAAGCTAGTATTTTACTAAAACATTATCTAGTAACAAATAAAATAATAAAATTTAGAAAAATGCTATATTATTATTTTAAGATATGTTATAATGATAAAAATTTATAAGAGATTTTGGAGGTTAAATTATGAAAATTTTAGTATTAAACTGTGGAAGTTCTTCTTTAAAATATCAATTAATAGATATGGAAACAGAAGAAGTTTTAGCATCAGGAAAATATGAAAGAATAGGAGAAGAAGAAGCCTTTATTACACACAAAGTAAATGGACAAAAAATTGAAATTACACATCCTGCTAAAAATCACGAAGAAGCAATAGACTTTACACTAAAACAATTAGTTAATCCAGAGTATAAAGTAATAGATAGTCTTGATGAAATAGAAGCAATAGGACATCGTTTAGCACATGGTGGAGAAAAAATTGCAGAATCTGTTGTAATAGATGACTATGTTGTAGATGTATTAAAGCAATGTACAGATTTAGCACCACTACATAACCCAGCAGGAATTATAGGAATTGAAGCATGTAAAAAAGTAATGCCAGGTAAACCAATGGTAGGTGTGTTTGATACAACTTTCCATCAAACAATACCAGAAGAAAGATATCTATATTCAATACCATATGAATATTATGAAAAATATGGAATTAGAAAATATGGTTTCCATGGAACATCACATATGTATGTTTCAAGAAGACTTGCTGAAATTGAAAATAAACCAATAGAAGATTTAAAAATTATTAGTTGTCACTTAGGTCAAGGCTCTAGTGTATGTGCAATCGAAAGTGGAAAAAGTGTAGATACAAGTATGGGACTTACACCACTTGCAGGTGTTCCAATGGTAACAAGAAGTGGAGATATTGATCCATCTGTTGTAACATATATTATGAAAAAAGAAAATAAAACAGCTGATGAAGTAGAAACACTTTTAAACAAAGTATCAGGAGTACAAGGAATTTCAGGTTTAGCACCAGATTTTAGAGTAATCGAAAACGAATCAATGGAAGGAAACAAAAGAGCACTTATTGCTATGAATAACTTTAAATACTCTGTTGCGGGGTTTATTGCAAAATATGCAGCTGCAATGAAGGGTGTAGATGCAATTATATTTACAGGTGGAGTTGGAGAAAACCAAATTAATATACGTAAAGGAATTTGTGAAAGATTAGGATTTATGGGAGTAGACCTAGATGAAAATAGAAACAATGTAAGAAGTGAAGAAACACTAATTTCAAAAGATTCATCTAAAGTAAAAGTATATGTAATTCCAACAAACGAAGAATTGATGATTGCAAGAGAAACAAAGAGATTAGTTAAATAAGTATAAATTTTAAAAAATATGTTTACATAACTTAAAAAATATAGTATAATACATAATATAGTTCAGGAAAATTATGGCACATAAGAATGAAGCTAAATAAGGCTTCATTCATTTAATATATAAAAATAGGGGGAAATAAAACATGGCAAGGATTTTAGAAGATATTTCAAGAACATTTAACGAATTTTTATTATTACCAAATTTAACAACAGAAGACTGCATACCAGACAAAGTTTCTTTAAAAACACCACTTGTAAAATTTAAAAAAGGAGAAGAACCAAAATATTCGGCAAATGTACCAATGGTATCAGCAATAATGCAATCTGTTTCAGGAGAAGAAATGGGAATTGCACTTGCAAGAGAAGGAGGAGTTGCTTTTATTTACGGAGCACAATCTATTGAATCACAAGCCGAAATGGTTCGACATGTAAAAAAACACAAAGCAGGATTCATTATTAGTGATTCTAATGTAAAAAGTGGAACACCATTAAAAGAAGTAATAGCTCTAGTAGAAAGAACAGGACATTCTACTGTTATGGTAACAGAAGATGGAACAGCAAATGGAAAATTCTTAGGAATGGTAACAGATAAAGATTATCGTGTTACAAGAGATAACCAAGATGCACCAATAGATGAATATATGACAAAAGCGCAAAATACAATTTGTGCTAAAAAAGGAATTACTCTTTCAGAAGCAAATGATATTATATGGGAACACAAAATTAGTTGTTTACCAATTTTAACAGAAGAAGGAAACTTAAAATATTTAGTATTTAGAAAAGATTATGAAGAAAGAAAAAACAACCCAAATTCTCTATTAGATGAAAACAAGAGATATATTGTAGGTGCAGGAATTAACACAAGAGATTATGAGGAGAGGATACCAGCATTAGTAGAAGCAGGAGTAGATATGGTTTGTATGGATTCATCTGATGGGTATTCTGTATGGCAAAAAAGAACAATTGAATTTGTTAGAGAAAAATATGGAGATAAAGTAAAAATTGGTGCAGGAAATGTTGTAGATAAAGAAGGGTTTAGATATTTAGCAGAAGCTGGTGCAGATTTTATAAAAATTGGTGTTGGCGGAGGTTCAATTTGTATAACAAGAGAAACAAAAGGAATTGGACGTGGAAACGCCTCTGCTTTAATTGATGTAGCAGCAGCACGTGATGAATACCTTAAAGAGACAGGTGTTTATATACCACTATGTATAGATGGAGGAATTGTACATGATCACCATATTACAATAGCACTTGCTTTAGGTGCAGATTTTGTTATGATGGGAAGATATTTTGCTCGTTTTGATGAAAGCCCAACAAGAGTATTAAAAGTAGGAAACAACTATGTAAAAGAATATTGGGGAGAAGGTTCAAACCGTGCAAGAAACTGGCAAAGATATGACCTAGGAGGAGACAAAAACAAATTATCTTTTGAAGAAGGTGTAGATTCTTACATTCCATATGCAGGTTCATTAAAAGATAATTTAGCAGTAACAGTAGCAAAAATAAAATCAACAATGTGTAACTGTGGAGCAACATCAATTCCAGAATTACATGAAAAAGCAAGATTAACATTAGTCTCAAATGTAAGTATAACAGAAGGTGGTGCACATGATGTTATGCTAAAAGAAGTAGATAAAAATTATAAATAGATAAAATTCACACCTCTATAATTTCTAACATAGAATAAATAGAGGTGTGAATTTTTATGGCTAAAATTATTGTTTATAATAATGATACAGATAGAATGGAAACTTACTATAGAGGGCTACAAGAACCTATGCCATATAATGTAAATAGAACGTTACTAGTTAGAGAATTTAGAGGTGCAAGTAGAAGTAATACTTTGTGGACTACCAAAAGGACAATGACTTCATGGAATAGTCAAAGAAGATTATGGGGTGCACCAATACCAGTAGGATATGCATTTAGAAGACCATGGGAAGGTGGGCATGCGGGTCAGTCACAACATTATGCAGGAACTGCTTTTGATGTTGCCCAACTATGGACAAACGAACAAAGGGCAAGGTTAAGAACAAGTGCACAAAACTCAGGATTGTGGAGTTATATAGAACCAGTTAGTATTTCTCCTACATGGGTGCATTTTGATAGAAGGCAAAGTCCACCAGCATGTAGTACAGGTGGTTATCCACTAATAAAAAGAGGAAGTTTAAGTGTATATGTATTAATTGCACAAGATGATTTAAACACATTAGGATATTCTACAGGAGGTTTAGACGGAATATTTGGAAATAATACGTATAATGCAGTAAGAAGATATCAAGCAAGTAGAGGCTTAAGTGTAGATGGAATTATAGGTTGTAACACATGGCGCTCATTACAAGAAAATGTTGTAGGTTCAGGAAGAACTAGCACAACATTAGATTAAAAAAGGAAAAAATCAGTAAATATACTATTTATTGATTTTTTTCTTGCATTTATATATATATATATGGATATAATTTTAAAGGATAAAATTATAGAGGGAACAAATGAAAGAGAAAATAAATAAATTAACAAACGAAAATAAAATATTAATTATGCTAGCATTTTATAGTATTTCAATAGGCTTATGGGGAAATTTTAGACAATTATGGTTAGAAAGCAACCACTTTAGTACAAGTCAAATTAGCCAAATTTTAAGTATGGGTACTCTATTATGTGCATTAGGAATACTAATAATTACAAAGAAAATAACACGGTGATAAATTAAAAAACTTCTTTTTAGTATCTTTTATTGTAAAGATATTAAATATGTTTGTGTTATTTAGAATTAATGGTGGTGAATGTGTAAACCTAATTAGAATTAGTATTATAATAGATGTCATTATAGAACAAATAGTAACTATTTGCATTTATCCATTTATTTGTACAATCAAAAAAGATGATACTTTATATAGCAAGCGAAAGCTAATAGAGTATCTATTTAAAGATATAGGTATTTTAATTGGTGGAGCATTTATAGGAAAGAAGATATTTAGCATTTTTGTAGATTACAATATATGTCTATACATTTCAATTATTTTCTTAATTATAGCATGCATAATATTATTAGCCATAAAAACAAATAAAGCTAATATTGAAACTAAAGAAATAGAAGAAGGCAATATTTTAAAGTATATAAAAGAACATAAACTTATTAGAATTTATTTAATATTCATTGCTGTGTCAAACATTGCTATGAAAACAGGATTAGGGCTAAAAATGTTAATGCTAACAAACATATTTGGATTTTCAGCAGGTAATGCAACAAATTATTTGCTAATTGTAGGGCTAATTGCAGATGCTATAGGAATTTTAGCATTAAAATATTTTACACCAAAAGATGACTATACTACGAATTTTATAAAATTTGGTATTAGATTTATAGGCTATTTTATAGCATTTTTAAGCAATAATTTAATTGTATGTTTAATAGCAATTACATGGTCTATTCTAATATCAACTGCATATGAAAATAGAATAGATGGACAATATATAAATTCTGTTCCACAAGAATATCAATTAATGTTTAACAATGTCTCACATATTGTGTCATATATATCCAAAGCAATAGGGCTATTCTTTGCAGGAATAGTGTACAATTATGGAATTAGATATATTTTAGGATTATCAGCATTTTTTATGCTTTTCCAAATTACATTTCAAAATACACTAGTTTATATGTCTCATCATCCAAAAGAAGGAGATTAAAAAGAGGAGACTACTTTCAAAATAGTAGTCTTTAACTATTTTTGCTTATTAATATTCATATAGCGAATTAATGCAAGTACAATTTCTTGGTCACGTCTATTAAGTTCATAAAAACCAATTAAATCTGGGTCAATTTGATGCTCTTTATCAACCGTTAAGTATTGTTGTAAAACATATGTTGGTGTAATATTATAATATTACAAAGTTTAACCAAAGTATCAATACTTCCTTTTGTCTTATCTCTTTCAATATCAGAAACATAACGTGAAGCAAGGTCTAACTTTTCTGCAACATCTTCTTGTGTATAACCAAGAGATTTTCGAGTCTTTCTTAAAATTTCACCAATTTTAATATTAGTCTTTTTATCTAAATTCATATAAACCACCTATATTATAAAATAACAGAATCATTTTTATAAATGAATGATAGTTTTTGATAATTATTGTGGATTATATACGGAGTTTTTATACATATAAAATAACTACAAAACCTTGCGGTTACCATATTTTACCTTTGAATGCATCAATCTATTGTTTATGTTTTCTGCATTTAGTGTACAAACATATATGTAATAATATATGTATAAAAATAGAAAAAAATGGAATATATTGTATATGTAGTAAATAATAAATTATGTAGCAAAAATGTATCCAGTTAGGATACATTTTTACTACATAGGAATTGTATTATAAATGCTAGCAATTGTACCAGTTTGCTCATCAGTTGTAATAACAAGTGGATAGAAATTATTTTTAGCTAACCATTCATATACTTCAAAAGAATGGTTGCAACTCATGGTATAAGCATCTTTTAAAAATTGTCTTAATTTAGGGTTTGTAGCTTCCATAGAAGCAATAGCATATTCTTTTCCCGCTCTTTTTAGAGTTAAAAAGTAAGATAATGCAATTTCTCTATCATTAAGATTTGTAACATTTGTATTTACTGTACATGGTGTAGCTGTTTTTGTTTTACATACATCTTCTGAAAAAATAGAAGTATTAAGTTCAGGAACATTTAATTTACCACTTGCAGTATCTACATTTTTTACAAATTCAACTTTTTTATTATAATCTTCTACATGTATTGGAAAATGTGTGTTTAGTATAGATTTTAATTCCTCATTAGTTACTTGGTTTTTAAAAAGAGACATACAAGTAATAGTATTAACACAACTTGAAATTAATTCATTTAAATAGCTTAATTCACATATTGTTAACTTCAAAAAATCACCTCCATATTTATGAAAATAGTATAAACGAAATTTAAGAATATATGCTTGAAATATTTAAAATAATGTAATTGGAAATGTAAATCTATGTTAACAAGCTATATACAAAAAAGTGTTTCTATGCTATAATGCATCTATAAAAAAGAAAGGAACGATTTTTGAAATGAAGAATGTTATAGAAGTGAAAAATTTAACTAAAGAGTATAAAGAGTTAAAGGCAATAGACGATTTATCTTTTGAAGTGCATGAAGGTGAAATATTAGGTCTACTTCGGACCAAATGGTAGTGGAAAATCTACTACTATTAATTGTATATTATCACTATTAAAATTTAACAAAGGAAGTATAAAAATATTTGATAAGGAAATGAAACCAGATTCTTATGATATAAAACAAAAGCTAGGGGTTATATTTCAAGATGTAGCAGTTTTTGAGGAATTAACAGTATATGAAAATATCGACTATTTTTGTGGTCTTTATATAAAAGATAAAAATACAAGAAAGCAATATATAGAAGATGCAATACAATTAGTAGGGTTAGAAGAATTTAAAAAGTTCTATCCAAAGCAATTATCAGGAGGGCTTTTAAGAAGACTAAATATAGCATGTGGAATTGCACATAAACCACAATTAATCTTCTTAGATGAACCAACTGTTGCAGTTGACCCACAAAGTAGAAATAATATATTAG
>CANOGC010000075.1 GCA_947565445.1 uncultured Clostridium sp.
GCTTCTCTATGTGGTTGGCGATATATACCTCCACTACGGACTTTCACCGATTAGTCAAACGACATGCCTGTCGTACTAAAAAAATAAAACAGTATAGAAGATTTTATACTGTTTTGTTTTTTTATTATATATTTAATATAGATAATTTTGTGGGTTTTGTGCTACCCCATTTACTCTTATTTCTAAATGTAAGTGATTTCCATATGAACGTCCTGTATTTCCCACTGCTGCAATAACATCACCTTGTGATACTTTTTGTCCTACTTTTACATATAATTCACTACAATGTCCATATGCTGTTTCTATACCATTTCCATGTGATATAACAACGTAATTTCCATATCCCCCATTATAACCATAGCTTGATGTTACTACTGTTCCTCCTGCTGATGCTTTAATTTTAGTTCCCTTTGCTGCTCCTATATCTATTCCTTTATGGTTAGACCCCCATCTTGAACCAAACCTTGATGTCACTGTTCCTGATATTGGTTTTATAAGGCTTATTGAAAGTGGAATTTTTTTGCTACTTGTGTTAGAACTTGATGCATATCTAACTGGTCCTGATGAAGATTTAGTTGTTGTTGATTTTTGTACTTCTACTTTTTCATATAGTTTTGAAATTACTTCCTCTGAGCTGACTACTTCTTTTGGCTCTGCTGAATATTTTTCTAAAATACTAACTTCTTCTTTATTTTTGCTATTTTTTTCTTTTAATCCTTCTACTGCCTTTTCTGCTTCTTCAAATGTAGCTACATATAATTTTTCTTCTTCATCATCTAAAATAGCATAATAACGATAATATGTAGTACCTATTTCTTTTACTTTTGCAAATATTTCATCATCATTTGTTTGAATGTCTCTTTTCAATAAACATAGGCTATATTCTGGTAAGTCATCTACTTGTACAAATGCTATGTTTTCACCATCTCCATTATCTATGTAATCATTAATTTTACTTTGCAAACTACTCTTATTTTTTGTGTAACCAATAAACTCTCCATTTAATGTTACACTGTATGTTGGTTTATAAATAAATGAAAATCCTGTTATAATTAGCATAGTTGCTACAAATATTAGGGATATTACTTTTACCCAAGACCTAACATGTATTAATAATTTTTTCATAGCTTTGTTATTAACACTCCTTTTTAAATTGAAAGCTTTGAAATCTATGTGTCCAAAGGTTTTTCTTTAGTAATTTTTTATCAAAACTTTAACTGTTAGTGTTATTTTATCGTAACTATTTTTTATATACAATCGCATTATGCGGTTGTTTTTCATGTTTATTTTATATTATATCGATTTTTCTCTTATTTTCTTCTCTTATCTCTGCATATCTATGTTTTGTAATCAAATTGTAATATTTGGTCGAAATATTACGGTTTTGTTACAAAAAAAATTTTTTATTTTTTTTATTGCATTAAATTATATTAGGGCGAAAATGAATTCCGCCCATTGTATATTATGCTTGTAATTTATTTTTTACAGTGTCTATTTCTGTTATAGTAGCTTTTTCTGCTGGTTGATAATATCCTTTTGTTTGTGCTATTTTAAAAAGTTCATATTGAAAACTTTCATCATTGTTTCTTATTTGTTGTAATGCTTGTCTTAACTGCATGTTTTCACATTCTGAAATTGCGTTTTGATATGTTGTTAAATCTGATTTAACCCCACCTAAGATATCGTTTACCATTGTTTTTTCGTCCATAGTTTACCTCCTCTTAATTATTTAAAAATGACATTAGTTTTTGTTTTGTGTTTAAAGCATCTTGTGCTGATTTTGTAAATATTTGCTTTATTTGTGGGTCTACTGCTTGTCCTGAGTATGTGTTTAGCTTTTGATATGCTGTTTCATGTACTCCAATTAGATGTCTTAAATTTTGAAGTTCTACTTGATTTAAGTTTGGCATAAAATCATTCCTTTCTTATTTTATCTTTTGTTATTGTGTACCGATTTTTTTAGTTTTATACAAATATGTACATTTAATTGTATTATATTCATTTACATAAAATTTGAAAATTATTCTAAAATGTGCTATAATTATAGTAATAATTGGTATTTACCCTTTTAGTTATTAATTTCAAACTGGAGGGTAAAAGCCTCCAGAGATATTATGGAGGTAGCACAATGAGAAAATTTTTTTGCACAATTTTATTTGTATTTTCTATTACTTTAATGGGATGTAGCAGTTACGAGTTAACTGAAAAAGAATCCATTATTCAGGCTACTGTTACGAAGTGTGAAGAAAATATGCAATTGAATTATGCATATGAACAGTTAGCACTTAATGCGGACACTCATACAATGCGTAAGCATTATATGCAGTTGGCACTGGAAAACGCTACATATACTTACACCATTTCTGTTGAGATTGATGGCAAAACATATAAATTTGTTAAGCCAGAATCCGTGGAGGTTGGCGGCACCATCGAAGTAACCAAAATCGAAACCTCGTATGAGGGCAAAGTTATTGATGTAGAATACAAATAACCATGAATACAGGCTATAAACAGCCTGTATTTTGGTTCTATATTATTTCTAGCCCTGCAAATTTTGCCATTAAACGTTTATGCCCTACTTTATCAAATGTAATATCTACTTTTAAATCATCTCCTTCTTGTTCTACATAATTTATTGTTCCTTCTCCAAATTTCTTATGATATACTCTCTTTCCTGCTTCATATTGTGATAAATCAACTTCTTTGCTAGTTGCTTTCGCTCCAAGAGAGCTTAAGAAACTCTCTGGTGTACGGAAATTGTATGTTTTTTCCACTTCTTTTTTTACTTGTCCTGCTTTTTCTGGATTCATTTTGTATGAAGATACACCCACTTTTGCTTTTCCATATTCCCATGAATATGGAGAATCATATGAACTTTCTTCTGTATTTTGGATTTCTTTTAAACCTTCTACATATTCTTCTGGTATTTCTTCTATAAACCTTGACATTGCATTATAGCTTGTTGAACCAAATATTGTTCTATGTTTTGCACAAGTAAAATATAAATTGTCCTTTGCTCTTGTAATTCCAACATAGCATAAACGTCTTTCTTCTTCTAGTTCTTTTGGCTCTCCTATTGATTTATACCCTGGAAAAATGCCTTCTTCCATTCCTACTAAAAATACTACTGGAAATTCTAGCCCTTTTGCACTATGTAATGTCATAAGTGTAACTGTATCTTGTTCCTCTTCTAAATTGTCTACATCACTAGATAGGGTAATGCTTTCTAAGAACTCTGCAAGTGTATTATCTGCTGATTGTTCTTCAAATTCAATTGCAACAGTTAAAAATTCCTCTAAGTTTTCTATTCTATTTTCTGCTTCAACACTATTTTCTAATTCTAATGCTTTTGTATATCCTGTTTTATTTAGTGTTTCTTTAATTAGTTCTGAAATATCTAGTTCCTTTTGTAGCTGTCTTAATTCTTCTATTACTTGTATAAATTCTCTTGAATTTGCAAAAACACGGTTTAGCCCATACTGCTCTGCATTTTTTATTATTTCATACATTGATTTTTGATTTTCTTCTGCTAGCTTTTGAACTTGATCTAAGCTTGTCTTTCCTATACCACGTTTTGGTTCATTTATAATTCGAATTAAGCTTAGGTTATCATTTGGGTTATATATTAACCTTAAATATGCAATAATGTCTTTTATTTCTTTTCTTTCGTAGAATTTTAGCCCTCCAATTATTTTGTATGGAATATCTTCTCTTACTAAAATTTCTTCTATTGCACGTGATTGTGTATTCATACGATATAGTATTGCAAAATCTGAATACTTGTAATATTCCTCTCTCTTTAGATGATTAATTTGCTCTACTATATACCTTGCTTCATCATATTCATCTTCTGATTTATATACTTTAGGTAAATTTCCTGTTTCATTTTCAGTCCATAGTTTTTTATCGTATTTTACTTCGTTATTCTTAATAACTGAATTTGCTGCATTTAAAATACTTTTTGTACAACGGTAGTTTTGTTCTAGTTTTATAATTTTTGTTCCTGGAAAATCACGTTCAAAGTTTAAGATATTTGATATATCTGCTCCTCTAAAACTGTAAATTCCTTGGTCATTATCACCAACTACTGTGATGTTTCCATATCTTGATGCAAAAAGTGATACTAGCATAAATTGTGCCTTGTTTGTGTCTTGGTATTCATCTACTAAAATATATTTGAATTTTTCCGAATAATGTTCTAATACATCTGGGTTTTCTGTTAAAATTTTAATTGTAAAGTTTATAATATCATCAAAATCTATGGCATTATTTTCTTTTAGCCTTTTTTGATACATCATATATACACTTGCTATTTTTTCTTTTCTAAAGTCGCCATTTGCTCTTGCTAAATAAGTTTCAGGTTCTAGCATTTCATTTTTTGCATTACTTATTTCAAATTGTACACTTCTATCTGTAAACATTTTGTCATCTATGTTTAGATCTTTTAAACAGTTTTTTATCATAGTTTTTTGGTCACTTGTATCAAATATAATAAAAGATGAGTCAAACCCTATTCTATCTATATATCTTCTTAAAATACGTACACAAATAGAGTGGAACGTTCCAATCCACATGTCTTTTGATACTTCTCCTACTAGTGTTTCTATCCTTTGTTTCATTTCGTTTGCTGCCTTGTTTGTAAATGTTATTGCTAATATATTCCATGGTTTTACGCCTATTTGTTGTATTAAATATGCAATTTTATATGTTAATACTTTTGTTTTTCCGCTTCCTGCTCCTGCAATTACTAGGCTTGGGCCTTCGTAATTTACAACTGCTTCATATTGTTTGTCATTTAATTCTTTCAATATCTCTTCCATTTCTTCTCCTATTCTTTCGTTTTTTGTTATGTTTTAAATCTAGATATTAATTCTTAATATCTATAAAATATTGAAAAAAAATCTCGGAGCCATAAGTGGGTGACCAATAGAAACCGTCAAAATGCACAAGCATTTTGTACAGTTTCTTTGGGGAATGGCGACGGTTTTTCAATATTTTATACTATATTAAGAATTAAATTTTAGTAATAACATTTTCGAATTTTTGTTTGTTGTTATTTTATGATAGATTTCGTAATTCGTCAAGGGGTATTTTGTAGAAAAAAAAGAACGTTACTAGATAATGGTTTTAGATAAAAATTGAATACAAACGTTGTAGGGGCGAGCATTGCTCGTCCGCTACATAGAAATTTCTATAAAAATATTTATTTGTATCTCAATTTATAATATATTCTCTTATTATTTTTCCTTTTAACGGTTGTACTATTCATCAAGTAATTTCTTCGAAGATGGACGAGCAATGCTCGCCCCTACAAATGCATTATATCAATGTCTTCGAAGATTTTTTAAAAAAAATACTATTATCTAGTAACAAAAGAACAACCTTTTTTAGTTGTTCTTATCTATTATTATTTACTAAATATGGTAAGCCATCATTTATATTATCATCTTGTGCCCATAATAATGGACTATGTGTTTTTAGCATATACGTAACTGAATTTGTATTATTTTCTTCTAATTTAAAGTCACTTAAATCTTTGGCTATAATATTATTGGTAGTCAGACTTACAGTAACTTCAGTTCCTATACCATTTAGTGTACTACTATTTACATAGTAACATTTATTAATATAATTACCCGATACATAACTTGATGCTAATATTGCTGCATTTGAATTTCCTATTATATTTTCTCCAATACTATAGCAATTTTCTATAGTTGTAGGATATTCTGCTCCTGGATTGGCAATAATTCCTGCTACATTATAATTTGCTTTTATCTTTTTATCTCCTGTTAAATAATTATAACTATTCCATATTCCTCCTCCTGCTCCAGTCCCCACAATTCCTCCCGCAGCATTTTGTTCTGCTTCTATACTTCCCTTATTGTAACATTGTCCAACATTCGTATTTTCTCCTCCAACTCCAACTATTCCTCCTACAAAATATCCTTTAGTTGTTATAGTTCCTTCGTTTGATGACATACCTACATTTGCTGTTGTTCTTCCTACTATCCCTCCTGTTCCTTGTGTTTCTCCTTGATTGCTTGGGTTTCCATTTGATGTTACTGTTCCTGTATTTTCACAATTGGTTATATCTACATCACTACTTCCTGCTATTCCTCCTACTATACTAGAACTTGCTATAACTTCTCCATTATTTGTACAATTGTCTATTTTAGTTGTATACTGTATTCCACATATTCCTCCTACAGACATTGTTCCCTGTATTATTGCACTACTATTATTTCTACAATTTTCTATAACCGAATTTACTGTACCCGAATAACTTACTAAACTTTCTGTTGGATGTTTGCCTCTTCCTGCTATTCCTCCTGTTCCGTCTTCTGCACCTGCTACTTTTCCATTATTAATACAATTTTTAATTGTATTAAAATTTATTCCTGCAATCCCTCCTGTACTATTGGTTCCACTTACTGTTACATTGTTTATGCAATTATCTATAATTCCTTCATTTCTTGTTATAATTCCACCGACCGCTGTACTATATGCTGTTTTTGTTACCTCTCCATAAACTATAACATTTTTTACCGTTCCTTTATATCCTAAAATTCCAAATAACCCAACAGCTTTTTCTGTTTCATTTATATATAATTTTGTTATTTTCTTTCCATTTCCATCATATGTTCCATTAAAATAGACTCCATTTATTCCTATTGCTTCCCAGTTTCCTTGTTCCTTTCCACATACTGTGCTTAAATCTATGTCTTTTACTTGTATTATTGTCTTTCCTTCAAATGTTTCTCCACTGTTTACTAATGTTGCTAGCTTTTTTAAGTCTTTTGCTGAGGTTATTGCATTTTCGTTTTTTTGTGCATTTACTGTATTTGTTTGTATGTTGCTGTTTTCTCCTATTATTTTTGCATAATAGTTTTTCTCTTCCATAAATTCTACATATATTTCTTGTTCTTTTTGTATTTGTTTTGT
>CANOGC010000076.1 GCA_947565445.1 uncultured Clostridium sp.
AGCTATAGAATATATGGAAAGTCAATTAATGAAACTAAATGAAAATAGTAAAATTGAAGAAGAAAAGAAAATTTTAGAAGGTTAAATATAAAAGTAAATTCTACATTTAACAGAATTTACTAGTCCAAGAGAAAAGTCCAGTAAATCAAGGGAATTTTCTCTTTTTCAATTGCATTTTGTAATAAAAATATGCTAAAATATAATTAAATTAGAGAAAAATTTTAAATAGTGACACGATTAATACACGACTGGCTTTAGATTTTTTTAAATAAATTCCACTCGTGTTTGTGTGTAATTTTAAATTAAAACTTTACTTGGGTATATGTAAAATTTAATTTAAACTAATTTTTCTTTAGTAATTTTGGTTTAAGTTGAATTTCATTGGCGGGAACCTTTTTGAGATTCAACTTTTTTAATACCTCGTTATCTAAAAGTATTTGTGCTAATTCATATGGTGTGGCATTGTTTAGGCTAGGTCTAGTTAAGCTATTAATATGATTTATCATTAAATCAATATCTTGCTGAGTAAGGTTGTCCATAGAAGTGCCTTTAGGTATGACATAGCGAATAAACTCATGGTTTTTCTCAATAGCTCCTTTTTGATAAGAGGCTCCTGGGTTGCAGAAAAATATTCTAGTTCTTCCAATTCCATCGTGATTAAATTCTAAGCTTAAAGGATTTGAAAATTCGGAACCATTATCAGTAAGGATAACAGGAAAAGTTTTCTCAAATAAATCATTTCCAAGAATACCTTCAATCCAATTAAATACTTTAAGTACAGAATTTCTTGTTTTATCTTCTAATAGAAAAGCTAACATAAGTTTAGAATTTTTAAAGAGCATAGTAAGAAGTACTTTTCCACCTTTTTTACCTTCAACAGTATCCATTTCAACTACTGGAACATCTGGATTATCTAATAAATATTTTTCAAAATCATCATAAGTTCTACCTTTACGAATAGAAGTATCTTTTGGAGGAGTCCTTTTAACTTTTCTTGTAGAAAATCTAATTCTTCTTGGTAAATCAATATTTCTAGCAGATAGCTGATTTTGGTCAATATAATTGTAAAGTGATGACTTAGAACATTTTAAATTTTGTGTTTGATAAATATGAGATATTGTTTGGCCTTGTTTAATTAATGGAGAAACGATATTATCTAATTCACAAAGTTCTTCGTTAGAAAGGTTAATGCCCTGTCTGGAGGTAGATAAAGTATGTTTGTATTGATGATAGGAAGGTAAAGCACGATAATAGTATTTAACTAATCTACAAGCACTTTTTGAAGAACAAGAATTACAAACATAAGGAGCTTGCTTTAAGATAAGACAAATATCTTCTTGAAAATCAGAGCAATAGGAGTTACATCGTTTACATTTAAAACATAAAAAGTTGCAATTCCTACCACATACATTTTTTCTCCTACATGAGAATTTGTTTTTGCAAATATTACCACAACCATTAAAAGTATTAGGTTCTTTTCTTATCCTATGTTTCTTAATTTCTTTTGAAATTGTAGTTGGATCTTTGGATAGAAATTTAGCTATTTCTTTAAATGTCATACCATGATTAAGTGCTTGCTCTATATAATTTCTATCTTCTAAAGTTAAATGTTTTTGATTTGTATTTTCCATGATAATACCTCCTTGTACCCAAGTAAAGTATTAATATAATTATAGCATGAAATATTCCAAAACTAAATTCCTATTAAGCCATCACTGGAATTTACTTTTAAATTTAAGGTAATAGATAAATATAGAAAAATCTGTTGAGAAGAGATGAATTTTATGATATAAATAATGTATAAAAATTAAATAAAAATTTGGAGAAAATTTATGAATACAAAAAAAGAAAAGGCAGATATAAAAGAGAATAATATATTAAATATAGACCCAATAATTCTTTCAATTTTATTAACTGATCGAACTTCTAATAAAAATATTATATGGGCAACAGATAATTATAAAATAAAAGGATTAAGATATGAAGAAAATCAACCAATAGAAATTGATTTAATAACAGGAAAGAATGGAAATATCATAAGACCACGAATAGAAAAAAATAAGAAAGAACAACAATCAAGAGCAAGAGACAAGGCAGAAGTATTTACACCATCATGGGTATGTAATGTTCAAAATAACCTAATTGATGAAGCTTGGTTTGGATATAAAGAAGTATTTAATAAAGAATTGGATAAAGGCTGGAAAACAATTGAAAAAAAAGTTGAATTTCCAGATAATAAAACATGGAAGGAATATATAGAAGATACTAGGTTAGAAGTATCATGTGGTGAAGCACCATATATAGTTAGTAGATATGATACAGTAACTGGAAAAGTAATAAATGTTAAAGATAGAATAGGCTTGTTAGATAGGAAACTAAGAGTGATTTGTGAAAATATAGATACGAAGAAAGAATGGCTGGAATGGGCAGAAAAAGCATTCAAAAATGTATATGGTTTTGACTGGCAAGGAGATAATATATTAATAGCTAGAGAAAATTTGCTATATACATTAATAGATTATTATAATTATAAATTTAATGACAATTTAGAAATATCAACATTAATATTTTTTGCTGAAATAATATCTTGGAATATATGGCAAATGGATGGATTAAAATTTGTTATACCAAATTCTTGCAAGAATCAAACAGTTGAACAAATGAGCTTTTTTGGAAAGGTAGTTCAAGGAATAAAATGTACAGGGTGCGAGAAAGGGGACTATTTGAAACACAATGGAAAACAATGCAAGATAATGGATTGGAAAAAGAATAAAAAAATAAAATATGTTTCATTAATTGGGGGATAATATGAAATTTAAAAATACATTTGAATATAAATTAATATATATATTTAGAATAAATGATAATGCACACAAAGATGTTTTAAAAATAGGAGAAGCAACCATTCATACTAAAAAGAAATATAATGAATTAGTAAATAATTGTACAGAATTAAATCAAGCAGCGAAAGAAAGAATAAATAGCTATACTAATACCGCAGGGATAAAATATGAACTATTACATACTGAAGTTGCTGTAAGAGAAATAGAAAAAAATGGAGAAAATATAATAGAAGCCTTTTCTGATCATGATGTCCATAGCGTTTTAAATAAATCGGGAATTAAGAGAGAAAAAATAAATAGTACTACAGGAAAAGAGTGGTATAAGGTTGATTTAGAAACTTCTAAGAATGCTATTATTGCAGTAAAAGAAAATAGAAAATCGTTATTAGCAAATCAAATTACCAAAGAAGTTAACCCAATAATATTTAGACCTGAACAGGAAAAAGCAATTAAAGAAACCATTAAACAATTCAAAGAAGGATCAAGTATGCTATGGAATGCTAAAATGAGATTCGGAAAGACACTGACAGCGTTACAAGTTGTTAAACAAATGGAATTTAGTAAAACTATTATAATAACACATAGACCTGTTGTAGATAAGGGATGGTTTGAAGATTTTAAGAAAATATTTTATGATAGACAAGATTATCATTATAGTTCAAATGGTTATGGAGAAGAAACAAAAGAATTATTAAAGAAAAAAGAAAAATTCATTTGCTTTTATTCAATGCAAGACTTAAGAGGTTCCAAGAGAGTAGGAGGAAAGTTTGACAAAAATGAAGAAATATTTGATACTGACTGGGACTTAGTTGTTGTAGATGAAGCGCATGAGGGAACAACAACAGCATTAGGAGATAATGTTATAAAGCAAATTGTAAAGCAGAATAATGAATATGAAACAAAATTTTTAGCTCTTTCTGGAACACCATTTAATATTTTAAATGAATATGATAAAAATATTTATACATGGGATTATGTAATGGAGCAGAAAGCAAAAAAAGAATGGGATAATCTAAATTTTGGAGATTCTAATCCTTATGAGGGATTACCTGAATTAAAAATATACACATATGATTTAGGAAAAATAATTAATTCAAAAGAATATATAGAATTAGAAGACAAAGCTTTTAATTTTAGAGAATTTTTTAGAGTATGGAAAGGAAATAAAGAGCAAGATAAAAAGAATATGCCAAAAGGTGTAAATGTGGGTGATTTTTATCATTTAGAAGATGTAAAAAGTTTTCTGGATTTAATTACTAAAAAAGATGAAAATGCAATGTACCCATATTCTACAGAAGAAAACAGAGAATTATTTAAACATTCTTTATGGATGGTTCCTGGTGTAAACGAAGCTAAGGCACTAAGTAAATTAATGAAGGAACATTCAGTATTTGGAACAAACAAATTTAAAATTGTAAATGTAGCAGGAGATGGAGACGATGAAGAAGAATCAGAAGAAGCACTAAAGAAAGTAGAAAAAGCAATTAAAGAGTCATATGAGAATGATGACTATACAATAACAATCTCTTGTGGCAAATTAACGACAGGTGTAACTATTCCTGAATGGACTGCAGTATTGATGCTATCGGGTTCATTTTCAACTTCAGCTGCTCAATATTTGCAAACAATATTTAGAGTTCAATCACCAGCTAATATTAATGGAAAGAAAAAAGAAGCATGTTATGTATTTGATTTTGCACCAGATAGAACACTAAAAATGGTTGCCGATGCTGTTAAGGTTTCTTATAAGGCTGGACAAGGTAATGAATCGGATAGAAGAATTATGGGAGAATTTTTAAATTATTGTCCAGTTATTTCAGTTGAAGGTACTGAAATGAAACAATATAGTACAGATTATTTATTACAGCAATTAAAAAGAGCTTATGCTGATAGAGCAGTAAAGAATGGATTTGATGATATTAATTTATATAATGACGAATTATTAAAATTAGATGATATAGAATTACAGGAATTTTTAGCTTTGAAGGGAATAATAGGCACAACAAAAGCACAAGCAAAAACGGATGAAATAGATATCAATAATCAAGGATTTACAGAGGAAGAATATGAAGAAATAGAGAGAATAAAAAAGAAGCCTCAAAGAGAAAGAACTCTAGAAGAATTAGAATTACTAAAACAGAAGGCAGAAAAAAACAAACAAAGAAATACTGCGATTAGTATATTAAGAGGGGTATCAATTCGTATTCCCTTGTTAATATATGGTGCAAACTTTAAATTTGATGAAGACATTACTATTGAAAAATTAATTGAAAATGTTGATGAAATATCATGGAAAGAATTTATGCCACCAGAAGTAACTAAGGAGTTATTCAGTAAATTTTTAAAATATTATGATAAAGATGTTTTTATTGCAGCTGGAAAAAGAATTAGAAATACAGTTAAGAGTGCTGACGAATTAGAACCAACGGAGAGAATAAAGAAAATTACAGAGCTGTTTTCTTATTTTAAAAATCCAGATAAAGAAACTGTATTAACACCATGGAGAGTTGTAAATATGCATATGAGTGATTGCATTGGAGGCTATGATTTTTTTGATGAAAAACATGAAAATACAATTGAAGAACCAAGATATATTAACCAAGAACAAATAACATCAAATATATTTGATGATGAAAATATTAAAGTTCTAGAAATAAATTCAAAGACAGGTTTGTATCCATTGTATGTTACATATAGTATCTATAGAAGAAAATGTGAGAAATATAATAAAGAAGAACTTACGGTAAATTTAAAAAATAAATTATGGTATGATACAGTAGATAATAATATATTTATTATTTGTAAAACGCCAATGGCAAAATTAATAACCAAAAGAACATTATTAGGATATAAAGATGGAAAAATAAATGCTCACTATTTTGAAAATTTAATCAATAAAATATTAAATGATAAGGATGAGTTTAGAAATAAAATAACTAAAGGAACTTATTGGAAAAAAGGAGATGAAAATATGAAGTTTGATGCAATAGTAGGAAACCCTCCATATCAACTTATGGATGGAGGAAATGGTGCTAGTGCAAAGCCTATATATAATTACTTTGTAGAAGAATCAAAAAAATTAAATTCACAGTATTTATCAATGATTATGCCTGCTAGATGGTACTCAGGTGGGAAAGGCTTAGATGAATTTAGAAATAATATGTTAAATGATGAAAAAATAAGTAAATTGTTTGATTTTGAAACAAGTAGAGATTGCTTTAAAGATGTTGATATTGCTGGTGGAGTATGCTATTTTCTTAGAGATAAGTCACATCAAGGAAAATGTCAAGTCGTTAATTATAAAAATTCATTAAAATATCAATCAGAAAGGTATTTGAATGAATACGAAGTATTCATAAGGAATGAAGAAGCAATAAGTATTATAAAAAAAGTAAAAGAATTTAATAGCAAATGGCTAAGTGAACGAGTATCTTCGAGAAAACCATTTGGATTATCTACAAATTATAAACCTCAAAATGAAGGGATACCTTGCTGGTTTATACAAAAAATAGGATTGAAATATGCCAAAAACAAAGAAGTTATAGATACAAACAATTATTTAGATAAATGGAAGTTATTAGTACCAAAAGCACCAATAGCAGGACAGACAGATTTTTCTAAGCCAGTAGGATTTTATTATGATGGAAATGTTAGAATTGCTAAACCAGGAGAATGCTGCACAGAGTCATGGATTGTAGCTGGTGCATTTGACTCAAGAGAAGAAGTACTAAATTACAAAAGCTATATATTTACTAAAATAGTCAGGTTTTTAATATTACAAACTGTTGTATCACAAGATGTAACAAAGAAGAATTTTGGATTTGTTCCAGATTTGGGAGAATATAATAGAATCTATACAGATGAGTATTTGTGTAATAAGTGGAATATTAATAAAGAAGAATGGAATTATATAGATTCTAAAATAAAATAATAAAATATTGAATGTAGAATAGAAATGTAGCTGATTAGTAGTGATAGAATTGCATATAAAATATAAGATAAGAGGGGAGCCACTAATGATTTATATTACAGGAGATACACATGCTGACTTCAGTAGATTT
>CANOGC010000077.1 GCA_947565445.1 uncultured Clostridium sp.
TGAATAGAAATAGACAAGAAAAAGGTATAACTTTAATTGCTCTCGTTATAACGATCATAATTCTATTAATCCTAGCAGGAGTAGTATTAAACCTAACACTAGGAGAACATGGAATACTAAAAAAAGCAGAACAAGCAGGAGAACAATATAAAATAAGTGAAATATTAGAAAAGCTAGAACTAGAAAAAGCAGATTTGTATGCAAGAAAGAATGGGCAAGCACCAAGTTTACAAGAATATATAGACCACTTAATAAACAAAGGAATAATAACGCCTGCAGATGTAACAGATGTAGACAATAGCACAAAAAATATAGTAATAGATGGATATGTATTTACAGTTGTAGAAGAAAGTGGAAATATAAAAATAACATACCAAGGAAAAGACACAAAAGAACCAAGAATAGCAAATTTACAAGTAGTTGGAACAACAATAGATAGTATAAGAATAAAAGTAGTAGCAACTAATACAGATGGAGCAAGTTACAAATATAGTATAAAAAATATAACAACAGGAGAAACAGAATTTACTTTAGTTACAACCTTAAACACAAATGAATACACATTTACAGGGCTAACAATAAATAATGAGTATATAATACAAGTAGAATTAGTAACAACAGAAGGAACAGACACAAAACAAACAAGTACAATAAAAACAGAGCCACCAAAAGTAACAACTATAACCTTAGATAAAACAAATATAGAAATAGTAAAAGGTGGTACAGATACAATTACAGCAGAAGTATTACCAGAAAATGCAATAGATAAAACACTAACATGGACAAGTAGCAATGAGAGTGTGGTAACAGTAGATAATACAGGAAACATAACAGCAATAGGAGAAGGAGTAGCAATAATAACAGTTACATCAAATGAAGTAAACAGTGTAACTGCAAGTTGCAATATAACAGTAACACCACCACCTCCACCAACAGTAGGAGCAGGAGGAACAACACACACAGCAAAGAAAATACAATACACATGGGAAGAACTAAACTCACTTGCAAAAGTAATATCAGATAACTATGGATCAGGGGAAGGACAAGTAAACAACAACACAGCAGAAGTAAATGTAAGTATAAATGGAAAATCAGGAACATTAGGAATAGGAGACTGGACAACAGTAAATGGCAAACAAGTACGAATATTAGGATTTAACCACGATGCATTAACAAATCAAGATGCATATGGAGAAGGAGAAACAAACACATATGCAGGAATAAGCTTTGAATATGCAGAATGTGTGACAACAGCTAGGATGAATGCTAGTAATACAAATGCCAATGGATGGGGAGCATGTGAGTTAAGAGGAACATTAAATAATACAACAATAAATAGTTTAGAAAATAAGGAATATATAAAGGAAGTAAATAAGCAATATATAAAAACATATAATAATGTAGGAAGTGTAACAACATCACAAGATAAATTGTGGTTATTATCATGTTCAGAAATATGGAATAATGGATATACAAGTGGAGCTTATGGATACGCAATAACAAAAGAAGGAGAACAATATAAATATTATAAAAATATAAACGCAAACTATAAAGTTGCAAATACAAACCTTGTAAAAAGGAACAAAAGTTCGGCTACTAATTGGTGGCTTCGCTCGCCTAATTACTACTATAGCTCCACTTTCTGCACTGTCAACGCGAGCCGGTGATTGCCGTGCTAACTCTGCTAACTATACTTATGGTGTTGCGTGTGGCTTTTCAATCTAACATCTTATGTAAACAATACGATGCGTAATGTGAATTTAGAATTTTGCCAAATTTTAAGGCATAAGTAAAAAATCTGCCACTCCGAAAGGAGTGGCAAGGTAAAAAGAGGAGGAAGTTTTATGTCTGTATATGTAAGTAAAAGAAATGAAAGTAAAGTATTGTTTTTGGAAACAGCAAGAAAATTATCAGCACATACTTTAACATATTGTTTGAAAGCTCCGAAAAGATTAACATTTTTCTTAACAAAAGACATATGCAGTTTAGCAAGAAAAGTATATTATGAAGCAAATATAGCAAATGGAATTATACCAACAAATAAAATAGATGTACAAAATAGAAAAATGCATTTTCAGCAAGCTATTTCAGCATGTGAAAACATGGAACTTCCACTTTCAGAATTAAAAGCAAGATTAGAACTAAACCCAGAAGAAAGCAAAAAATGGAATGAATTTGCATTTAAAGAATGGGGAAGGCTTTTGCTAGAAGAACAAAGATTGTTAAAAAGTGTTATGAAATCAGATTTAGAAAGATATAAAAATGTATAGGTCAAATTTCGATAATTTATGAGGTTCGGCTAATAATTGGTGGCTTCGCTCGCCTAATTACAACAATAGCAACAATTTCTGCAATGTCAGCACGAGCCGGTAATTGCAATAATAACAATGCTAACAATACTAATGGTGTTGCGTGTGGATTTCACAAAATATAAGTAAGACATAGTAACCGCAAATTGGTGAAGCAATACTTTTGTGAAAGGGAAATTTGTTCCTGAGTTTGTAGTACATTACAAACCAAAAAAAATCTCTGATGTAGCTAGCTGGACGCTTCTTGCATGGTTGGTTTATAAAAAATCAATTTCATAGCTAGTGCTACTATAACACGGAGGTTAATAAAATATATGACAAGTGAACAAAGACATGAAATAAGGTATCAAAGAAGAAAAAGACTTAGGCAAGAAAAACTAACTAAAAAAGCAATGGAATGTGGTTCATATGAAGATGTTTTTTCTTATAAAAATTTATATGAGTCAGGTAAAAAATGTATAAGAGGAGTAATTTGGAAAGCATCTATACAGAATTATACAAGGAAAAGAGTATCAAACACATATAAATTATATGAAGAAATACAAAATAAAAAATTTAAATTTACAACACCATATGTGTTTTGGATTAACGAAAGAGGAAAAACTAGAAAAATACAAGCACAAAAAATAAATGAAAGAATTTTACAAAGAACGTTATGTGATAATGTAATAGTACCACTATATGATAATTCATTTATATATGATAATGCTGCAAATAGAGTAGGAAAAGGAATAGAACATACATTAAATAGAATAAACTGTCATATGCAAAGACATTTTAGAAAATATGGTTTAAATGGTTGGATTGTAACATGTGATTTTAGAGATTTTTTTAATAGTGCACTACATGATGTAGTATATTATGAAAATGGGAAACGTATAATAGATGAAGATATAAGAAAAATTGCAAATATGTGTATGGAAGTATATGGCAAAAAAGGATTTGGACTAGGTGCACACACATCACAGATATATACAAATATAGCAGTAACACCATTAGACCATTATATTAAAGATAAGTTAAGAGTAAAAGAATATGGTAGATATGTTGATGATTTTTATTTTTTTACAGAAACAAAAGAACAAGCAATCGAACTATTAGATAAAATAAGAAAAAAAGTAAATAAACTAGGTTTAGAATTAAATGAAAAAAAGACAAGATTACAAAAATTTTCTTCAGGTTTTAAGTTTTTAAAAGTTAAATTCATTTGCACAAATACAGGAAAAATCATTAGAAAAGTAGATAAAAAATCTGCAATAAGAATGAAAAGAAAATTAAAAAAATTTAACCAGTGGATTAATGAAGAAAGATTTACAAAACAGCAAGCTACAAATGCATATTATAGTTGGAGAGGGCATATGAAAAGAGGGAATAGCTATAAAATATTAAAGAAAATGGACACATATAAGTTGAACATAATAGGCAAGTAAGAGATTTTCCATTTTACCTCTAAAGTTATTGTAACCTAAAAAAGAGTTGCGTTAGCAACTCTTAGAAAGAAAAATCTCCGATTTTTCTTATTTTTTACAAATTCTTCGAAGCATTTAATCTATAAGTATAAGCTTCTACAAAAGTTTATAAAACCATTATCCTGTTACGGTAAAAACATGAAAAATAGAAAAATGTCTTGATTATATGTAATAAAATAGTTATAATAGTATTTGATAAAAGCATAGTATTTTTCAAAAATACTAATTAAGGAGGAATGTTTTAAATGAAATTTGATACAACAGATAGTACCCAAACACTAGAGAAGTTAATTCGGAAAAGTAAAAAAAGCACAAGAAGAATTTTCAAAATATACACAAGAACAAGTTGATAAAATATTTTTAGCAGCAGCAATGGCAGCAAACCAAGCTAGAATTCCACTTGCAAAAATGGCAGTAGAAGAAACTGGTATGGGAATTGTAGAAGACAAAGTAATAAAAAATAATTATGCAGCAGAATATATTTATAACAAATATAAAGATGAAAAAACATGTGGTGTAGTTGAAGAAGATGAATCTTACGGAATCAAAAAAGTTGCAGAACCTATTGGTTTAGTTGCAGCAGTTATTCCAACAACAAACCCAACATCAACAGCAATTTTTAAAACTTTAATTTGTTTAAAAACAAGAAATGGAATTATCATTAGTCCACATCCAAGAGCTAAAAAGTCAACAATAGAAGCTGCAAAAATAGTATTAGAAGCAGCTGTAAAAGCAGGAGCACCAGAAGGAATAATTGGATGGATAGATGTTCCATCATTAGAACTTACAAATATGTTAATGCAATCAGCAGACACAATACTTGCAACAGGTGGACCAGGAATGGTTAAATCTGCATATTCAAGTGGAAAACCAGCACTTGGAGTTGGTGCAGGAAATACACCAGCAATAATAGATGATAGTGCAGATATAGTATTAGCAGTAAACTCTATTATTCACTCAAAAACATTTGATAATGGTATGATATGTGCTTCAGAGCAATCAGTTGTTGTTTTAAATAAAGTATATGACAAAGTTAAAGCAGAATTTGAGAAAAGAGGATGCTATTTCTTAAATGAAAAAGAAACTGAAAAAGTTAGAAAAGCAATAATTATAAATGGAGTATTAAATGCAAAAATAGTTGGACAAAAAGCACATACAATAGCAGAAATTGCAGGAGTTAAAGTGCCAGAAACTACTAAAATATTAATAGGTGAGGTAGAAAGTGTTGAATTAAGTGAAGAATTTGCTCATGAAAAATTATCACCAGTTCTTGCTATGTATAAAGCAAAAAACTTTGATGATGCTATAAAAAAAGCAAAACAACTAATTGATGATGGAGGACTTGGGCATACATCTTCTCTATATGTAAACACAATGACAGAAAAAGAAAAAATTGAAAAATTATATAGTAATATGAAAACATGTAGAGTATTAATAAATACACCATCTTCACAAGGTGGAATAGGAGATATATACAACTTTAAACTAGCACCATCATTAACACTTGGTTGTGGATCATGGGGAGGAAACTCAGTATCAGAAAACGTAGGAATTAAGCATTTATTAAATATAAAAACAGTAGCTGAAAGGAGAGAAAATATGCTTTGGTTTAGAGCACCTGAAAAGGTATATATTAAAAGAGGATGTTTACCAGTAGCATTAGAAGAATTAAAACAAGTATTAGGCAAAAAGAAAGTATTTATAGTAACAGATTCATTCTTATTTGAAAATGGTTATACAAAACCAATTACAGACAAATTAGATGAAATGGGAATTATGCATACAACATTCTCAAATGTAGCTCCAGACCCAACACTTGCTTGTGCTATTGAAGGAACAAAAGCAATGAACGAATTTAAGCCAGATTGCATTATAGCAGTTGGTGGAGGTTCAGCAATGGATGCTGGAAAAATTATGTGGGTAATGTATGAGCATCCAGAAGTAGATTTTATGGACATGGCAATGAGATTTATGGATATTAGAAAAAGAGTATATACTTTCCCTAAAATGGGTGAAAAAGCATATTTTATAGCAGTACCAACATCAGCAGGAACTGGTTCAGAAGTAACACCATTTGCAGTTATAACAGATGAGAAAACAGGAACAAAATATCCACTTGCAGATTATGAACTTATGCCTAAAATGGCAATAGTAGATTGCAATATGATGATGAATGCTCCAAAAGGGTTAACAAGTGCCTCTGGTATAGATGCAGTAACACATAATTTAGAAGCATTAGCTTCAGTAATGGCTACAGAATATACAGATGGTCTAGCAATAGAAAGCTTAAAAAATATATTTGAATATTTACCAAGAGCATATGAGAACGGAGCAAATGACCCAGAGGCTCGTGAAAGAATGGCAAATGGAGCAACAATGGCTGGTATGGCATTCGCAAATGCATTTTTAGGTGTATGTCACTCAATGGCACACAAATTAGGTGCATTCCATCATTTACCACATGGTGTAGCAAATGCATTACTAATAAGTATAGTATTAAGATTTAATTCAGCAGAAGTACCTACAAAAATGGGAACATTCCCACAATACGATCATCCAAAAACATTAGAAAAATATGCTAAAGTTTCAAGAGCAATAGGATTTGGAGGAAAAACAGACGAAGAAAGTTTAGAAAACTTAATTAAAGCTATTGAAGAATTAAAAGAAAAAGTTGGAATTAAGAAAACAATTAAAGATTATGGAATAGATGAAAAATACTTCTTAGAAAAATTAGATGAAATGACAGAGCAAGCATTTGATGACCAATGTACAG
>CANOGC010000078.1 GCA_947565445.1 uncultured Clostridium sp.
TTTATCACCTCTTACGTTAGAATGTCCAATTTTCTTCTTTCTTTTTAAAGTCAAAATCACTTAATATAATTCCATATATAATCCAACATAAAGGATTAGTAAAATATGTTCCCATAAATTGATACATAATGATAAATACTGATAATGCTATTTTTATGCTAGAACCTTCTTCAACTGATTTTTTTAAGATACTTGCTATTACTATGGCTGATAAAACAATACCAAATATTCCACCTTCTGCAATTAAGTTCATATATGAGTTTATGACACCTTCTTTTTCTAGCCCTAAGTATCCATATTTTTCAACATTGCTTTCAAGTTCTGCATTTCCTAATCCTATACCTATACCATAACTATCCATTATACTTTTTGTTGCTACTGTAAATGGTACTGTAATTCTATATGTATTTGATTTATCTTTTCCATTGAAAGTATCCATTACTCTTAAATATATTGAACTTTTTGTAAGTGCTAATCCTCCTAATAATAAAACAGCAAGTAACACTAATATTATATATACTGTTAATTTCTTTTTTGAAAAGTTTATTATTAGGTCTGCTACACATAATACTGCAACTGATATAGCTCCTATTCCTATTGCTCCTAGTGGTTTTGCATAAAGTAGTGCTGTTATTATTGGTAATGTAAACATTATGTATGATGCAACTTTTTCCCCTTTTTTTGTATTTAGTATCATAAAAATGTATACTAATATAATTGGCATTGCATGAAGGCCTAGTTCACTTGGTTCTGTATATAAAAATTGTAATCTATTTAAGTCGTATTTGTTAATTAAATCATTATGTCTCCATAGTGGACTGTTTGGAAGCACAATTGCTACGAGTAAAAGTACCCCACAAATTATAGAAAATGCCTTACAAATAAAGCTTATATCGAATTTATTGTAATATTCTTTTATATATTTCATTACAAAATAACATACTACAATTTTTGCCATGTTTACTATTACTCTTAATATGTTTACATTTGGCACAAATATAATTTGTATAACTATATAAAGAACACTACATGCTATAAGTGCTTTTGTAGCTTTACTTATTTTAATATCTTTTAGCTTTTCTTTTTTATCTTTTAGTTCTTTAAATTTATTAAGCAAGTACATAGGTGCAAATAGATAAAATGCATCTAGATTTCCTACTAAAAAATATCCATTTGTTGGGTTTAGTAAATATATGCCTTGTCTAAAAAAATACATTAGGCTTACTATTATACTATATATTTTACTTTTTATCTTTTCCATTTGGCAACGTATATCCTTTCCATTTTGCTCTGTATATTATATTATAACAGAAAATGTCTATATTTTTCAATGTTTCTTTTACAAAATTTGCTTTATAATTATGTTTATATTTTATTGTTCTTTCTAATTTTTTTAAATCTTTTTTATTATATGAGTCATTTTTAGCTAAAACTTCTAATAATTCTAGTTGAGATTTATACATGTTGTCTGTTTCTAATGATACATTTTCTCCTGTATATTTATGCTTATATACACATTCAAAATTCATTGTTACTTTACACTCTTTATTAAACATTAGTAACCATAGTAAAAAATCATCTGTACCATTATTTTTTAATGTGTTTTCTTTCCACTCTTTTGGTATTGCTTGTTTTTTTATTAAGCATTGACCTGGAGAAACGATGAAGTCTCTTACTAAAATATATGGCTTTTTCTTTGTTGCAAATTTAAGTGAATATTCATTTTCAAATATTTTATGGCTTCCATTTTCATCTTCAAAATATCCATTTCCGATTACTAAATCATGTTCTTGAACTTTAGTATATTGAGATAGTAAACAATCTTTAGTAATTTCATCATCTTGGTCTAAAAATAGTATATATTCTCCTTTTGCTTTTGTTAAGCCATTTACTCTTGATTTATGTATTCCAGAGTTTTTTTCGTTTTCTATAATTTGTAAATCTATGTTTTTAGCTAATTGTTCATCATATTCTATTGATATGTCAGGGCTATCATTTACCCATATTACTTCTACATCACTAATGATAGAAGTAGCTTCTTCTATCATTTTTAGATAACTATTCAAATACTTGTTTCCATTGTAAATTGGTGTTATTATAGAAATATCCATATTTAATTTTGTTCCTTTCTAACAGCACAAAACGGTTGGAAAAGAATTAAATTTTTCAACCTTCCTACCTACTCATTAAACCGTCTCTTCACCTTTATCATGATATTTAATAAAAAGTACATATGATATTTTGCAAGTAATAACGGTAATTTTCTTGTAAAAGGTAATTTTACATGTTTACTGTTTTTTAATATGTCTTTATATGGTTCTTTTGTAGCTAATTCTTTTGTAGCTTTTACCTTACTAAAATATGATTTACCATATTCTTTTGTAAATATCATGTTTAAACAAATCATAAGAAATGCAATTGCTCCAAATGAATAATATGCATTTATTTGAAGCTTATTTTGCTCCTTAATATCTTGTTTCATATATGTAATTGTTTTTGTATATTTTTCTATTGCTTCTTCGCTATATTTTCTAACAGAAGAGTCTTCACGTATCCTATAATGATATAAAAATTCGTTAAGTGCTAATATGTATTTTACTTTACTAAATATTCTAAAGTTAAATTCTACGTCTTCTCCACTTGATAAATCTTCATTAAACCATTCATCTTTTAATATTTGTTTAGTATATAGTTTTGCCCAAGTATTTCCTATAATTTTCATATCATAATAATTTATGTTTGTGGTATTACACTCTATTAGTTCCTTATTAGTAAAAATAACGTTTTTTTCTTCTATATTTGTATATGTTTTATAATATGAGCAACATACAATATCTATTTTTTCATCAGTATTTATAGCATCATATAATTTACTACAGCAGTTTTTATCTATCCAATCATCTGCATCTACAAACATTATATAATTAGAGTTTGCATTTTGAATGCCAACATTTCTTGCTGAAGAAACGCCTCCATTTTCTTTATGTATTACTTTAATTCTTTCATCTTTTTTAGCGTATTCATCACATATGTTTTTTGTTTCATCATTTGAACCATCATCTACTAATATTATTTCTATTTTTTCTAAGGTTTGCTGTAATAGCGATGATATACATGTGTTCAAATAGTCTTTTTGTACATTATAGATTGGCACTATTATTGATATTTTACTCATATTACTCCTTTAAGAACCCCTAGTCAGCTACGCTGACAGCCCCCTTAAGTAAAGGGACCTTTACTCTACTGTTTTATACTTCCATGCATACGGTTCTTATTCTCCTTTTTTAAAGTATAATTTCATACTCTTGTATGATTTTTTCCCAACTATATGCTGTTTTTATTCTGTCTTTTGCTTTATTTGAATAGTCTTGTATTTGTTCTTCCTTCATGTTGTCTAATTCATTTAATAACCTAGACAAGCTTCCTTCTTCTTTATCCCAATAAAATGCTGCATCCTTACCTACTTCTTTGTTAAAGCCTACATCTAGTAAAAGGTTTAAGTCTGTTGTTGCTAGTGCTTCAAGTAAAGATGGATTTGTTCCCCCTACTTCATGCCCATGTATGTACCCATATGCATTTTCACGAATTTTCTTTAGAAGTTGTTTATCATACACAGTTCCTACAAATTTTATTCTTGGGTCTTTGTAGAATAGTGTTTTTTCTTTTAAGGTTTCATAGAATTTATTTTCTTCTACATTTGTAATAAGTACAAAATCTTTTGTGCTTTGCGATTTCATATATTCTGTAATCATAGTTTCATAGTTGTTTTCTGGTACAAAACGGCCTACTAATAAGTAATATTCTTTTGGTTTTATTTTGTTTTTATTATACCAATCTACTAATTTTTCGTCATCATCATTTAGATTGCTTTTTTCTACATCTGCTCCATATGCAATGAAATTGGTACGAGGTTTATATTTTTTATAATCGTTTTTTATGTATTTTTCAATGTTTATAGAATCGCAGATTAGTAAATCTGCATGTTTTACCATTAGTTTTTCAGATAGTTTCCAATATTTTTTTATAATTCTATTCCATTTTGCTCTTTTCCATTCATGACCATCTGGATTTACATATAGTTTTGCTTCTAATTTTTGTAGTTTCTTTTTATAATGTCCTATAAATGGTCCTATTCTACATGCTAATATGTATATAGTTACATTTTTTAAATGATGTTCTTTAATATAACTTATACTACGTTTAAGTGCCATAATATCATAATAGACTGCTTTTGCAGGTCCGATATTAGGCACTTTAATATTAAAGCATTTTGCATTATTATGTTCAAATTCTTTATTATCTTTTCCCATACAAGCAACATAATATTGTATACTATTGTTTTGTCTTTTTAAAGTTAGGTTTTCTACAAATGTTTCAAACCCTCCATATTTTGCTGGAATTCCTTTTGAGCCTATTATAAATACATTTTTTTTTAATTCCATTATATTGCTCCTTCTCTTTTTATAACTTTTTTGAATGTTTTTAATATAATGTTAATATCTCTTTTATTACCCCTTCTATCAAAATATTCTTTATCTAATTTTAACCTATCATCAAATTCTAAGTTGTTTCTTCCTGCTACTTGCCATGGTCCTGTAACACCTGGTTTCATTTTTATAATGAAATCATAATATTCTCCCATATCTTCTTTTTCTCCTGGTAGATATGGTCTAGGTCCAACTAAACTCATTTGTCCTTTCATTACATTTAAGAATTGTGGAAATTCATCTAAACTAGTTGCTCTTAGGAATTTTCCTACTTTTGTAATTCTAGGATCGTTTTTAATTTTTTTATGTTCTAAATATTCTTTACCAATATCTGTTTGTTCATCTAAATGCTTTTTAAGTATATCTTCTGCTCCAACTACCATTGTCCTAAATTTGTACATGTTAAATATTTCACCATTTTTTCCTATTCTTTTTTGCGTAAAAAATATTGGTCCATTCTCTTTATATATAACATTTGATATAGCAACAAAAACAGTTATTGGAATAAGCAACATACACCCAACTATTCCAGATATTATATCTATACTTCTTTTAATAATTACACTCATATTATCCCTTATTTCAATTTTCTTTACATTATTATTTGTTTTATATTTCAATTTATTCTTGATTTTTTTAGCTATAAAAATTTCTTTTTCAATTATTGATAAATTAGGTTGTTCTATTACCAAAATATTCTCCTCCTTTGTAAATAGTATTTTCCAAATAAGCTTTTCTATTATAGCAAAATTTTGCCAATGTTTCAAGGTTTTTCCTTTGTTTCTTAAATAATACTACAAACTCTTCAATTGTTCAATACATTTCACAAAAATGTCATGTGAATGTAATATAAGAAGAATTTTTATACTTACAATATATAAGTTCAAAAAAGTTGGTTTTAGTTCTAACTTTTTCAAACTTATATGTCATTTATATACTATTTTCCTTTTAATTTACTTATAGTTTCTTTAGATAATCCTGTTACTTTTGAAATTGTTTCTATATCTATTTTTAACTTTATCATCTCTGTTGCAATTTGTTCTTTTGTATCTTCTTGCCCTTTTTTATACCCATTATTTCTTGCTGTATTTTCCTCTAATATTGCCTTATACCTCCACCATGCAATTTGTTCCATTTGTTCATCATTGCTCATTTCACTTAACTTATTATATGCATTTTTTAACGGTTTACTCTTTTTCATTTTTTCTTCCACCCTTTCGCATTTTGGGTTTATTAAGAAGAATAACCAATCTAATAATTCTTCTTCTTCTTTTGCTAGTTCTTGTATTTTGGTTAAGTTTATTATACGTATTTCTAGCTTATCTGTCAATATGGTTTTGCGATATTTATCTTCTATTATCTTCCATACTGTATGATATTCTAAGTCTTGTAACTCTTCTGTTTCAAAATCTACTATTAATATTGATATTGTTTTTTCTAAGTTACCATATTCATCCCCTTTCTTTATATCTCTTGAATATACTCTTGACCAATAATATAGTATTCTATCTTTTATTTCGTCTTGTTTAGCACATTGCATCTCTATATGTACATTTTCATCATTATTAATTCTAGCTATCATATCTAATATTCCCATTTTGTCGTTTATTTTCTCTCTTCGTAATATTGGATTTTTAGATAAATCCAATTGTGTTATTTTTCTTTTTAATATCTTTTCTAAAAAATCTTTTGTAAATTCTTCACTTCCAACTTCTCCAAATAATACTTGAAATACAACATCTAGTGTTGGTTTTAGCATTCCCTTCTCCTTTATTTCATTTGTTTGTTCAATTTGCATATGCATGCTCCTTTCGTTTTTTATTTACACAGAAATCCAAAGCATATATCATACTTAAATTTGTTTTATATAAAAATTGAAAATTATAGTAAAATGTTTCTATAAACATAATTTCATATAAGTATTTAATCTTTTAAACTATCGGAAAATATATAGAATAAACTTTTTCTGATTCAAGTTTGTTTTTGAAACTAAACTGGTTCTATAATAAATGTTGGGGTGGGTTAAACTGCTTCAACATTTTTTTGTAAA
>CANOGC010000079.1 GCA_947565445.1 uncultured Clostridium sp.
ACAATATTTCCTGGTGTTCTTCCAAGCATTCTTCTTGCTTCTTGTCCTACTGCTAATACGTCTTTAGTTTTATTATCTATTGCTACTACAGAAGGTTCTCTTAATACAATTCCCTTTCCTTTTACATATGCAATTACTGTTGCTGTACCTAAATCTATTCCTATATCTTGTCCAAAACCAAACATTGATATCTATCCCTTCTAAAGTGTTTTATTTATTGTATCTTTTTTGTTACAAAATCATTACAATTATATTACACCTTTAGAAAAATATCAATACATTTTCGGTAATTGTAGAAAATTTTAATAATTTTTACAAATGTCTTACCTTTTTTATATTTGGGTGGAATTTTTTAAAATTAGATAATATCTCCCAACAAAAATGCTTATTTTAGCACTTTTACTGAAAAAAAAATTTTTTTCTATTTTTGTATCTGTTTATTTTCTAAGCTTTCATAATTTTGCAATTTCCTTAATATATATTATTAAGTTTTATTAACTGATAATATTATTACATGTTCAAGCAATTTTTTTACTAAAACAATTTTATATAGGAGTGTTGAAAATGAAACGTAGCCCTCATTTTGTTTTTTTATCTTTTAAAAAGAATATTATACCATTCATATTTGTTCTTTTTACACTTTGTCTTGTTATTTTTTCAAGACAAAACTTACAAGCAACAAAATCTCGGACTATTACTTTTTGCAAATTCTGTTGTTCCTGCTTTACTTCCTTTTTTTATTGCAACTGAATTATTGAGCCATACAAATGTTGTTTCAAAAATTGGTGAACTTTTTAATAGATATATGCGCCCTATTTTTAACGTTCCTGGCATTGGTGCTTATGCACTAGTTATGGGAATTATATCTGGGTATCCTGTTGGTGCAAAAATTGTTACAAATTTTAGAAACAATGGATTATGCACAAAAGCAGAAGCCGAAAGACTTCTTGCTTTTACTAATAATTCTGGACCTTTGTTTATTATTGGAACAGTAGGAATTACTATGTTTGGTAATACTGAAATTGGTATTTTGCTTTTTATTACTCATTTGATTAGCTCTCTTTTGGTAGGCTTTTTATTTCGTTTTTGGAAATATAATGATAAAGAAAAAATTCGTATTTCAAAAAATACTACTTCTTCTAGTACAAACATCACTTTTTCAAACTTAGGAGAGGTTCTTTCAGATAGTATATTAAATGCTGTTCATACAATTGTTATAATTGGTGGATTTGTTGTACTTTTTAGTGTTATTATTTCTATTTTGAACAATTGTGGATTTTTTAATATTATAGCAGTGCTATTAACTCCATTTTTTAAAAACTTGAACCTTTCTCCTAGTTTTATAAGTCCTATTATTTCTGGAATAATAGAGCTAACAAATGGATTAAGTTCTGTTTGTAGTATTTCTAATAAGGCTATATCTGTTAATATTATAGTATCTGCTTTTTTACTTGGTTTTGGTGGATTTAGTGTACTTTTACAAGTTCTAAGTATTATTTCAAAATCTGATATTTCAATAAAAGCATATTTTATAGGAAAACTTTTACAAGGTACAATTGCATGTATTTTAACTTACATAGTTATTCACATTTTTCCTATTTTTAACTTAGATATTGTACCTATCTTTTCTCAAAATGTGGATAAACTGAATACTAATTTAGCTTATTTTAATTTTTATAGTATTTCTATTTTAGCTATTTTTATTGTTTTTACTTTATTTTTGTGTTTTAAAAGAAAAATAAAAATAGCTAACAGATAATTGAAGAAGTAGTAATATAAAATTAAAAATGAGTTCGACCTGTTAGCCAAAGGCGTCCTATTTCTTTTTCTCAAGGTATAGTGTGTATCTTTCTTGTTAAAACCAATTATACTTAAACGCCGTGGAGAACGGAATTTTTAATTTTATATTACTACTTCTTCTTAACTAATAGTCATAATAAAATATATCATAGAATAAGTTTTATTAAAAAGGGGTGATTTAGAATGGAACGTAACACAGATTTTGGAGGTTATCAACCATATGATAATATGACATTTAATCCTAATGATACTATGTATCAAGACCCAATGTTTAATCCTATGGTTCAATATGAACAAGCATATATGTATTATCGTTACTTATCTCAACAAATGGATTACAAAATTAAATGTAAAGAATATGACCGTTTATGCGGAAATAAAGAACAAAAAGAACGAAGAGTTGAATAACTTCTCGTTCTTTTATTTAAGGATATCACAAGTAAAGCTAAAATATATAAAATTTTCAAAACCGCTCGTTCAAGATAATTATCACATAAATTCTAAATAAATTTTATGGCACCCTTCCACGAAACGTGAACTCTTTCCATAAAATTTATTAAGAATTTCTAGTTCAATTACTTTCAAGACGCTTTTTTTCAAATTTTATATATTTTAGCTTTACTTTTTGTTCTTATTTAGATTTTGTATTCTTATACAATAACACCTAATATTGTTTTTGTTTTTTCTATTTTTTCTTTACTTATCTTATAAATATCTTGTAACTCTTTTACTGCATATTCCCCAAGCTCTAGGTTATTTGCATGAACATATGCTAATACTTCTTCTACTTTTACAAAATCTCCTACCTTTTTTGCTAAAACAATTCCTACTGTTTCATCTATTTTATCCTCTTTTCTTACTCTACCTGCTCCAATACTTCCTGATAGTTCTCCTACTTTTCTTGCATCAAGTAAGCTTATATATCCCTCTTCATTTGATTTTACTTCTAATATATATTTTGATTTTTCAAATTTGTCTGTATCTTCTAAATATGCAATATCTCCACCTTGATTTTCTACTAATTGCAAAAATTTATTATAAGCCTCACCATTTGTAACTTTTTCTAATATTCTTTTTCTATTTTCTTCTATATTATCTCCTAGTCCTGCTAGTTTTATCATATATGCACCAAGTTCTAATACTACTTCTTTTACATCTTCTGGCATATCTCCTTTTAAGAATTTAACCGCTTCTATTACTTCTAAATTATTTCCAACAGCATATCCTAAAGGTTCTTCCATATTAGTCATAACACATACAGTCTCTTTTCCTGCTAACTTTCCTATTTTATTCATAGCATCTGCTAGTTTTTTTGCTTCTTCGTATTCTTTCATAAAAGCTCCACTGCCACATGTAACATCTAGTACAATCTTATTTGCTCCTGCTGCTATTTTTTTACTCATAATACTAGATGCAATAAGTGGTATGCTATCTGTACAACTAATTGCATCACGTAAAGCATATAGTTTTTTATCTGCTGGTGCTAAGTTAAGAGTTTGCCCTATTAAACTTATTCCAATATTTTTTACATTATTTATAAACTCATCTGTTGAAATGCTTGTATTATATTCTGGTATAGATTCTAGTTTGTCTATTGTTCCTCCTGTAAACCCTAGTCCTCTTCCAGACATTTTTGCCACTGGTATTCCAAAAGATGCAATAATTGGTGCTAAAATTAGAGTGACTTTATCTCCAACTCCACCTGTACTATGCTTATCTACAACATTTTTTCCAAATATAGATAAATCTAGCATTTCTCCTGAATGTGCCATAGCAAGTGTTAAATTTGTAATCTCATCATCACTCATTCCATTTAGGTAAATTGCCATAACAAGTGCTGCTGCTTGATAATCTGTTACATTTCCATTTGTGTATTCATTTACAAAATACTGTATTTCATTTTTTTCTAATTCTTTTTTATCTCTTTTTTTTGCTATAATTTCTATAATATTCATGTAATCCTCTTCTTATATTATATAAAATTTTTTGTAAAACTTTTTCTATGTATTGGGCAAATTCCATATTCTTTTATTGCTTGTATATGTGCTGCCGTACCATACCCCTTGTGCTTTTCAAAGCCATACATTGGATATATTTCATCCCACTGCCTCATAATTCTATCCCTTGTTACTTTTGCTATAATTGATGCACATGAAATAGAATAACAAAGTGCATCTCCTTTAATTATAGATTCATATGGAATTCCTAATGTATCAATTTTATTTAATGCATCTACTAAAATAAGATTTGGCTTTACTTTTAACTCTTGTAGTGAAGTGGTTAAGCCTTTTTTTGTTGCTTCTAATATATTAATTTCATCTATTACTTTTTCGTCTATAATTCCTACTCCATAGGTAATCGCTTCTTCTATAATTTTATCGTATAATTCTTCACGTTTCTTTTCAGAAACCTTTTTAGAATCATTTACACCTTCTATCATAGAATCTTTTGGCATAATTACACTTGCTACTACAACAGGCCCTGCAAGTGGCCCTCTCCCTGCTTCATCAATTCCACAAATATATTGTATTTCTTTATTAGTATTATAAATTTCATTTTCCATTTGTTTTAGTTTTGTTAATCGTATCTCTTCTTTTTCTTTCATCTTCCATCCTATTCTATGTTTAAATTTTTCATTTCTGATAATTTATAATATGTAGAATTATTTGCTTCAAATCCTTTTACATAAACAATTTCCTCTGTTTCATAATTTACAGCATATCCTTTATCTATATTAATTTTTTCTAGCCCCATCTCATTTAAGTCATTTTGGGTTAATAGATAAAATTTTTCTGCCTCTTCTAAAATATTTTTAGACATTAACTCATCTACTTCTGAATTTCCTGTAACTTCTGTTATCTTTGTTCCTTTATAATTTGTAGTATGGTTAAACCTTTCTTGCTCATATATTGTTTTTGTTTTTGCTTGTATTAACATCATATTTGTATTGATATTTTGCAAATTTGCTTTTTTAATAATATCTGTTCCTACATAGATACTAATAGAGGCAATAATCAGAAGAACAATAATCGTAATAACTAATGTTACTAGTGTTATACCATTTTTATTGTTTATATGTTTATATTCTTTTTTATAATTTTTCATACTCTACCTCCATATTCATTTTTCTATATTATATATATAAGAAAAAATTATTTCAATAAATTTTCATTATTTTATAATTGTTTTCACAAATTTTTCACAAAACTATTGTATTATAATATTTGTTTAGGATATATTATTATTTAAATTGGAGGTTTTTCATGGAAGAAAATTCAAACAAAAAGAGTACATATCAAGTAGTAGATATGTCTGAAAAAGGAAATAAAAAATCAAATCGTAGTTTTTCTAGAAGTGTTTTTATACCATTTTGTAGTGGTGCTATAGGTGCAGTTGTAGTAGTTGGAACATGTTTTGGGATACCACAGATACGTGATAATATTTTACCAAATACAAACTATGTTCGGAACTTCTGCTTCATCTGATAACAAAAGTGTAACACCCAGTACACTTTCACAAGTTTCTTTGAAAAATTATTCTGAAACTGGTATGAATGTTGCATCAAAAGTTCGTCCTTCTATTGTAGGAATAAAAGTAGAATATACAGCAAACTCTATTTTTCTTAGAAACCCTACTACTGCTCAAGCAGAAGGTTCAGGTATTATAATATCAGAAGATGGTTATATTTTAACAAATAATCATATCGTTAATTCAAGTTCTAATAACTCATATTACGAAATTGAACAAGCAAGTAAGGTAAGTGTTTATTTATATAATGATGAAACTGAATACCCTGCAACTATTATTGGTACAGATGAACAAACTGACCTTGCTGTTATTAAAATTGATAAAACAGGATTAGCTGCTGCTGAACTTGGAAATTCTGATGATGTTCAAGTTGGCGAATTTTCTATGGCTATTGGTAATCCTTTAGGCTTAGAAAGTAGTGTAACTGCTGGTATAATTAGTGCTGTTAACCGTAAAGTAACAGATTCAGATGGAAAAACTTTTACTTTAATCCAAACTGATGCTGCTATTAATTCTGGTAATAGTGGTGGTGCTTTAGTGAATGCTGAAGGAAAAGTAATTGGAATTAATACATTAAAACTTTCTGGTACTGGAATTGAAGGTATGGGATTTGCTATTCCTATTAATTCTACTAGAGAAATTTATGAGCAATTAATTCAGTTTAATAAAGTAAAAAGACCATATATTGGAATTTCTGGTTTAGATTTAGATGAAAAAACTGCTAGTTATTATAAATTAGTTGTTGGAATCTATGTAAAACAAGTTGAAACTTTTTCTGCTGCCGAAAAAGCAGGTATAAAGGTTGGAGATGTAATTATAGGAGTAAATGGAAAAGCTGTAACTTCTATGGATGAGTTAAATGAGATAAAAAATACTCTTAATATAGGTGATGAGATAACTTTAAGAGTGAATCGTAATGGGCAAGAAATGGATGTTAAAGTAACTCTTGCAGAACAACCTTAAATAAGTTTTCAATTTTTACACTTAATTTTCACAAAAAGGACAAAATCTTTTTGTAGTATTAAATATATTAAAAATACAAGAAATGTCTTGTATTAAACATCCCCTTTTATTTTCAAAAAGCAACTCACTTCAAAAATGAGTTGCTTTTTTTATGATATTAATATAATCTATAAAGAAGAAGTAGTAATATAAAATTAAAAATGAGTTCGACCTGTTAGCCAAAGGCGTCATATTT
>CANOGC010000080.1 GCA_947565445.1 uncultured Clostridium sp.
ACTAATTCATGTAATCTCTTAGTTTTTTACTTCTACTTGGATGCCTTAATTTTCTTAGTGCCTTTGCTTCAATTTGTCTTATTCTTTCGCGTGTTACTGCAAATTCTCTTCCTACTTCTTCTAATGTTCTTGCTTTTCCATCTTCTAAACCAAATCTTAGTTTTAATACTTTTGCTTCTCTTGGTGTTAATGTATTCATTACTTCTTCTAACTGCTCTTTTAATAGAGTATATGCTGCAGAATCATGTGGTGCTGGACTATCTTCGTCTTGTATGAAATCTCCTAAATGGCTATCATCTTCTTCTCCTATTGGCGTTTCTAATGACACTGGGTCTTGTGCAATTTTTTGGATTTCCATAACCTTTTCTACTGGCATTTCTAATTCTTCTGCAATTTCTTCTGGACTTGGTTCACGTCCTAATTTTTGTAATAAATGTCTAGAAGTACGAATTAATTTATTAATTGTTTCTACCATATGAACTGGTATACGAATGGTTCTTGCTTGGTCTGCAATTGCTCTTGTAATTGCTTGACGAATCCACCATGTTGCATATGTGCTAAATTTAAATCCTTTTTTATAATCAAATTTGTCTACTGCTTTTATTAATCCCATGTTTCCTTCTTGTATTAAATCTAAAAATAACATACCTCTTCCAACATATTTTTTTGCAATACTAACTACTAGTCTTAGGTTTGATTCTGCTAATCTTTGTTTTGCTTCTTCGTCACCTTCTAATACTTTTTCTGCTATTTCTAGTTCTTCCTCGTAATTTAAAAGTGGAATTCTTCCAATTTCACGTAAATACATTCTAACAGGGTCATCTGTACTAACACCTTCTAATGTGCTTAAGTTTATTTCTTCTATTTTAATATCTTCTACTTCTTCTAAGTCTTCTAAATCTGGCTCTTCATCATCTAGGTCTTCTTTTAAATCTACATTTAACTCTTCAAAGGCATCAAAAACTTTTTCGATTTGATCAGGATTTGCATCATCTAATTCTGAGGCAATTTCGCCATAAGTAATTTTCCCTTGCTTTTTGGCTTTTTCTAATATATTTTTTACTTTTTCATCTTCTATTGACTGTTCTACATTATCTTCTATCGAACGAGCAATGCTCGCCCCTACGTTTTCTTCATCAGTATCTGTTTTCTTTGTCTTCTTTTGGGGACGAGAGGTGCTTGTTCCTAGATTTTCTTCATTGCTCTCTGCTTTTTTTGCTTCCTTTTTTGGACTAGCAGTGCTCGCCCCTACACCTTTAATGTTCTTTTCTTTTTTAGCCACTTTTTTTACTACATCTTCTGTATTAGCCTCTACTTTTTCTTTTTCCTTATTCTTTGCTTTTTTAGTTTCTTTTTCAGCCATTTTCTCTCCTCCTATTTCATTTTGGCTATTTTGATAATAATCTCACTTAATCTTGCTTCTAATGCCCTTGCCTCATTTTCCTCAATGTCTTTTTTTTCCAATCGTTTTACAATTTCATTTTTCTCATTTGTTAATTTTTCCTTTTCATATAAATTAATAAAATCATCTATTGCTTTTTTATTATCTAAAATTTCATAATCATCTGCCATAATACTTGTAATATGATTAACTAAATTCTCTTCATTAAACAAATTTAAAACATTACTATTACTATTTCCTTTTTGGAAATGTTCATACAATCTTTTTGCAATTTCTCTATTTTCTTCTAGTTTAAAATCTTGTGGTTGTATTTTTTCCATAATTCTTAAATTTGCATCTATTTCAGGATTAATTAATAATGATATAATCATATTTTCTCTTTTTATTAATGCATCACTATTTTCTTCTTTTCTCTTATTTTCTACTTGTTTTGCAATTGGTCTTTCAATAGCCTTAATACCTCTATGTTCTTTATATGCCATTTTATTCGCTTCTGCATAAATCGCTTCTTTGGATATTCCATAATCTTTAGCTATTCTATCTATATAAATTTCACGCTCTATGCTATTGTCCACTTTTGATAATATTTTAACGATTTCATTTAAAAATTTGATTTTATCACTTGCTGTTTGTATATTCATAGATTTTTTTAATGTTTTAACTTTAAATTCTACCAATGAAATAGAATTTTCTACACATTTTTCAAATCTACCACTGCCATATTTTATAACATATTCATCTGGATCTTTTGCATCTCCATCTAGTTGTAAAATACGAATATCACAACCTAAATTTTGTAAAATTTCCATTCCACGCATAGTTGCTGCTTGTCCTGCTCCATCTGAATCATATCCTATAATTATTTGTGAAGCATATTTTCTAAGTAAACGCCCTTGTCCTTCTGTTAACGCAGTTCCCAAAGATGCTACTACATTTGTAATTCCTCTTTGATAAAGTGATATTGCATCCATATATCCTTCTACCATAATAATCTTGTCTTTTCCACTCTTTTTAGCTATATTTAAACCAAATAAGTTTCTTCCTTTACTATATACAATATTTTCTGGTGAATTAATATATTTGGGTTTACTATCATCTAAAACTCTTCCTCCAAATGCAATAACTCTATCTTGTACATCTTTTATTGGAAACATAAGCCTTGTTTTAAATTTATCATAAAACTGCCCTTTTGCGGATTTTCCAACTAAACTAGATGCTAGTATTTCTTCATCTGTAAAGCCTTCTTGTTTTAGTTTTTGATATAGTTCATCATAATTTGTAGAAAAACCAATTTGAAATGTTTTTAATGTATTGTTATCTAGTTTTCTCTTTTTTACATAGTCTTGTGCTAGTTTTGCAGATGTTTTATATAAGTTTTCGTGAAAAAACTGTGCTGTAATTTTATTAATCTCATATACCTTTTCTTTTAACCTTATTTTTTCAGCATCTTGCCCATCTGCAAGTATTGGTAAATTTATTCCACTTTTTTCTGCAAGTGCTTCTATTGCTTGTTTAAAGTCTAAATTTTCAATTTTGCTTACAAAATGTATAACATCTCCACCTACTCCACATCCAAAGCAGTGAAATATTTGTTTATCTGGCGACACGGAAAAAGAAGGGGATTTTTCTCTATGAAATGGACATAGTCCAAAAAAATTTCTACCACTTCTTTTTAACACTACATATTGTGATATCACATCTACGATATCATTGCTGTTTCTTATTTCATCGACTAACTCATCACTATATCGTGCCATATAAACTTCCTTTCTATCATATTATATACTATTCGACATATATCTTTTAATTCCCTCTTACTTCACATAAAACTTTTAATGTTTTTTATCTATTTGTCAAATTTTGTCGAGAACTAGAATAAGAGCCGTGGCTTCGCCATGTGGACGAGCAATGCTCGCCCCTACATAGCATATTTCTATACAATAAAAAGGCACTATCTAGTATGTTACTGATAATGCCTTTTATTTTATGCATTTTCTGTTCCTGTTTCATCAAATGGAATAAATTTATTTACTACACTTTGAACTGGCTCTATTGTATCTAGTTCAAATTCTTTAAAAGATGCATTTATTTTGTTTTCTATCATTCCTTCAACTACTTCTTCTGAAGAATTTTCTGCTAGTACTAATTCGCTTACTAATATTTGTTTTGCATTTGAAAGCATTTTCTTTTCTCCAGTAGATAGTCCCTTTTCTTTTTGCTTAAATGATAAGTTTCGAACTACATCTGCAATTTCATAAATATCTCCACTCTTCATTTTGTCCATATTATCACGATATCTTTTATTCCAATTTGCAGACATTTCTGTTTTGTCTTCTTCTAATATTTCAAATACCTTGTCTGCAGATTGTTTATCTATAATTCCTCTTACACCGATTTCTTCAGCCTTGTTGGTTGGCACCATTACCTTTACTTCACCCGGCATCTTTAGTATATAATATGCTTGCTTTTCCCCTAATATATTTTTCTCCTCAATTGCATCAATTACTCCTGCTCCATGCATTGGGTAAACTATATGATCTCCTACATTAAACATATATTTTTGTGCCACTCCTTCCTGAATCAAAAACTTTTTTATGTTCTTTCAACATAATTATTATACTACAAAAATTACCAAAAGTCAAAAGATTTTGGAAAATTTTTCTTTAACTTTTTTCCTTATAACTATTGACAAATTTACATATACTTTGTAGAATATTATTCAATAAAAAATGCTATGAAGATGACGAGCCAATAGATACATCTATCCAGAGAATAAAGGTTAGTAAGCTGTGAGCCTTTTTAGAAATGCCTATTGGAATAACACATTGGAGCAATTAATTTTAAAGTGAAAAAACTTCTTATTTTATTAAGTTTTTTAAGCTGGGTGGTACCGCGGAAGATTTAAGCTTTCGTCCCTGCATAATAAGCAGAGGATGAAAGCTTTTTTGATATCCTTTGCTCGATAGGAGGTATTTTTATGAGTATTTACAGAACACACACATGTGGTGAACTACGGAATTTTAGACGTAGAAAAAAGGGTATCCATTGCTGGATGGATTAGCACTATAAGGGATTTAGGAGGTGTAGTTTTTCTTGATATAAGAGATCAATATGGTATTACACAAGCTGTTATTTCTGGAAACGATGAATTAGTAGAATTTGCAAGTCATATTCCTCTTGAATCTACTGTTACTTTAACTGGTACTGTTAGAAAAAGGGATGAAGAAACATATAACCCAAATATTAAAACTGGTGAAGTAGAAGTCTTTATAGAAACAATTGACATTTTGGGAAAAAGGACTAAGAATTTGCCTTTTGAGATTAATGCTAATAAGGATGTACGTGAAGATCTACGTTTACAATATCGTTACCTTGATTTAAGAAATGAAAATTTAAGAAATAATCTTATTTTAAGATCAAAAGTAATACAATTTTTGCGAGGTGAGATGATAAAACAAGGCTTTTTAGAAGTGCAAACTCCTATTCTTACAAGTTCTTCTCCAGAAGGAGCTAGAGATTACCTTGTACCAAGTAGGGTTCATGCTCGGTAAATTTTATGCACTTCCTCAAGCTCCACAGCAATTTAAACAATTGTTAATGGTTTCTGGTATAGATAAATATTTTCAAATTGCACCATGTTTTCGTGATGAAGATGCAAGAGCGGACCGTGCTCCTGGAGAGTTTTATCAATTAGATATGGAGATGAGTTTTGCAACCCAAGAAGATGTTTTTAGTGCTATTGAACCTGTTATGTATAACACTTTTAAAACTTTTTCAAATAAGGAAATTGCATCATACCCATTTCCAAGAATAACATATAAAGATGCTATTCTAAAATATGGTACTGATAAACCAGATTTGAGAAATCCTCTTGTTATAATAGATGTAACAGATTTCTTTTCTAAATGTAGTTTTAAACCTTTTCAAAATAGGACTGTACGTGCTATAAAAATAGAAGGACATATGTCTAAGGGATTTCATGAAAAACTACTTGATTATGCAACTTCTATTGGCATGGCTGGTCTTGGGTATCTAGAAGTGGAAGATGATTTATCTTATAAAGGGCCTATTGATAAGTTTATTCCTGATGACATGAAAAAGGAATTATTGGAAATTGCTGATTTAAAAGTAAATGATACTATTTTCTTTATAGCTGATACTGAAAAAAGGGCAAATTCTTTTGCTGGGCAAATTCGTACAGAATTAGGAAAACGTTTAGATTTAATAAGTGAAGATATGTTTTGTTTTGCTTGGATTGTAGATTTTCCAATGTATGAATTAAATGATGAAGGAAAGCTAGAATTTTGCCATAATCCATTTTCTATGCCACAAGGAGGTCTTGAGGCTTTAAATACAAAAGAGCCATTAGATATTCTTGCATATCAATATGATATTGTATGTAATGGGATAGAACTTTCTTCTGGTGCTGTTCGTAACCATGATATATCTATTATGGAAAAGGCTTTTGAATTAGGTGGTTATACTAAAGAACAATTGCAAGAGAAATTTGGTGCTCTTTATACTGCGTTTCAATATGGTGCTCCTCCTCATGCTGGTATTGCTCCCGGTATTGACCGTATGATCATGTTGTTAACTGGTGAGGAAACTATTCGTGAGGTAATAGCTTTTCCATTAAACAGTAAAGCACAAGATCTAATGATGGGAGCTCCAAGTAAAGTAAGTAATTCTCAATTAAGGGATGTGCATATTAAGCTAGATGTAAAAGAGTAGGATTTGGGAGAATTCTAATAAGGACAAAATTGTTCTTATAGGATTCTTCCTTATTTTATTGTGTTAGATAGTCAAGTAAAGATATAAATTTATTTAGTCAAATTTGTAGCAAAAATCAATTTATGGAGGTTTTAACTATGATAGAAATAACTTATCACAAAGAAGGAGATTTTTTCGTTCCTGACTTATATTTGGAAAAGGAAGATTACGAAAATGATTATATTATTGGAAAGTATGGACATTTAAGATTAGAATATTTAAAAA
>CANOGC010000081.1 GCA_947565445.1 uncultured Clostridium sp.
CTCCTAAGTAGATTTTGGTTATTTACCTTGTCTACTTAAGAGGTATCATATCAAAATACTGGATATGAAGATGGAAATTATAGCTTAGTTGCAGGACATATGGATGGAAATGAAACTATTAAGCAAGCTATGATTAGAGAAGCAACCGAAGAGGCTGGTATTGTAATAAATGAAAATGATATAGAAATAGTTGCATTTTTACATAGAAAGACTGATCCAGAAAGGTTTGATATTTTTTTAAGATGTGATAAATGGAATGGAGAAGTTACAAACATGGAGCCAAATAAATGTAGTGAATTAAGTTGGTTTGATATTAATAATTTACCAAGTAATATAATTCCATGTGTAAAAAAAGCGATAGAAAACTATCAAAATAATATTATGTTTGATAATTTTGGTTGGTAAACATATTTGCAAATTTACATAAATGTGATATAATAATGGGGTAAAACTAGTTGTATTGACATAAGAAATAAATTTTGTACAATTAATATCTACAAAATCTCGTAGCAACAAAGGAGGTTGCATATGAAAAGATTAGAGGATTATGTAAGAAGTATTCCTAACTTTCCAAAGGAAGGGATAATTTTTAGAGACGTAACTACTGTGCTTGGCGATGCAGATGCACTTCAATTAGCAATTAATCTAATGGAAGACTCTTTGACAGGGGTAGAGTTTGATGCTGTAGTGGCTCCAGAGTCTAGAGGTTTTATTTTTGGATCATCAATTGCATACAACACCAAGACGGCATTTGTACCAGTTAGAAAGAAGGGCAAGCTTCCTTGCGAGACAATCGAGGAAGAGTATGCACTTGAGTATGGCACAGCAACATTAGAGATGCATAAAGATGCAATCAAACAGGGACAGAGAGTTGTCATTGTCGATGACCTTTTGGCAACAGGCGGAACAGTTAAGGCTATTATCAAATTAGTCGAAAGACTGGGTGGCGAAGTAGTAAAGATTTGCTGTTTGATTGAGTTACCTAAATTAAATGGTAGAAAGACATTGGAGGGCTACAAGGTGGATTCTGTTATGGCATTTGATGGCGAATAGAACATGTAAACCGAGATTTTGTTAGATTTAATTATGCAAAAATTTAATTTTCGAAAGAAAAGACCAGAGTTAGTATAACTTTGGCCTTTTCCATATAATAGGAAAGTTCTAAAAACTTCCTATTTTGTTCTTACTATATCCATTCACCATATTTTCTAATATACAATTTCTTAACAAAACTTGCAATAAAGCAATATAAAATTGGAAAACCAATTATTACTACTAAATAAATTGGTGCGAATGGAACAAGTCCAATCCATTTTCCTATAAAAGTAAATGGAACAATTAATGCTACTATACTTAAAAGTATAGAGGTAGCATATACAGGAGTAGAAGCATTACTTTGTACAAATGGCATTTTTGCAGTTCTAATAATGTGTAAACCAATTAAGTTTGAAACAACCCCATAACTAAACCAAATAGTTTGAAAAAGAGCACTTTCAGGTAGCCTTAAACCAAAGCCAAACCATAAAGAAGCAAATACCATTAAATCAAAAATAGAACTAGTTGGTCCCATAAAAAACATAAAATTTCGTAAATCCTTCAAATTCCACTTTCTAGGTTTTGTCACATATTCTGCATCCACATTATCAAAAGGAAGAGATAATTGCCCAAAATCATAAAGTAAACTTTGCACTAGTAATTGAATTGGAGTAATAGGCAAAAATGGAAGTACAATACTTGCAATTAATACAGATAATACCTCTCCAAAGTTAAAACTAACAGCCATTTTGATATATTTTAGTAAATTAGCAAAAGTTTTTCTACCTTCAATTGCACCATCTAATAAAACATTCAAATCTTTTTCTAATAAAATAATATCAGAAGTTTCCTTTGCAATATCAACAGCAGTATCTACAGAAATACCAACATCAGCATTTGTAAGAGAAGGGCTATCATTAATTCCATCACCCATATAACCTACAACATTTCCAGCTTCTTTTAACAATCTTACAATTCTAGCTTTTTCAATAGGGCTTAATTTTACCAAAATATTAGTATCATAAAGTAAACGAAGTAAAGCCATATCAGGTAATTTACTTATTTTATTACCAGAAATAATTCTTGATGAATTAATACCAACTTTATCACAAATACATTTAGTTACATATTCATTATCTCCTGTTAATACAATAACACGAATTCCCTTTTCATTAAGCCTATCAATTGCTTGTTTTGCACTTTCTTTTGGTGGGTCTAAAAAGCCTATAAATCCCATTAACACCATTTTAGATTCATCTTTAACAGAAAAATTACTAATTCCAGAAATGTCATTTTTTTGGCATACTGCAATAACACGTAAACCATCAGAATTTAATTTTTTAGTAAAGTTTCGTATATTTTCTTTTATTTTAGGTGTAATTTCAGTTACATTTCCATTATCATAAACAAGAGTACAAATTGATAAAATTTCTTCTACAGCACCTTTAGTAATAAGCTGTGTTTTTGTTCCGTCAGATACAACAATAGATAATCTACGTCTTGAAAAATCAAAAGGTATTTCATCAATTTTCTTATAGTTAGTAGATATATTATCCATATCCATTTCATTTGCTTTATCAATAATTGCAGTATCAATATTGCCTTTTAAACCAGTTTGAAAATATGCATTTAAAAAAGCATGTTTTAGAACACCATAATTTTCATTTCCATTCACATCTAAATATTTTTGAAGTACAATTTCATCTTTTGTTAGAGTTCCAGTTTTATCAGTACAAAGTATATTCATAGCACCAAAACTTTGTATAGAATCCATCTTTTTTACAATGGTTTTCTTCTTAGACATACGAATTGCACCTTTTGCAAGTGAAGAAGAAAGAATAACAGGTAGTAAAAGTGGTGTAATTCCAATTGCAATAGCAACTGAAAATGTAAATGTAATTAAAACACTATGTTTCCAAACATTAACTAAAAAAGTAATAGGAATCATAACTAACATAAATCGAATTAGTAGTTTACTAATATTTTCAATTCCCTTTTGAAAAGCAGTTTTTGGTTTCCCATGTTCTAAAACTCCTGCAATTTTACCAAAATAAGTATCATTTGCAGTTTTTATAACAACACCTTTAGCACTTCCACTTACTACATTTGTACCCATAAAACATATAGTATCTAAATCTGATACATCTTTTATATCATTTATAGATGAAAGAGTAGATGTAGATAGCTTTTTTACTGGCTCAGATTCACCAGTAAGAGTAGATTGACCAACATGTAAATCTTTTTCTTCTATAATGCGAATATCAGCAGGTATCATATCACCAGCAGATAAACAAACAACATCTCCAATTACAACTTCTTTTATAGGTATACCGTATTTTTTTACCATCTCTTAACACAGTCGTGGTAGTTGCTACAAGGTTTCTAAGTTTTAAAGCAGCTTTATTTGAACGATATTCTTGTACAAATTCAAGAAGAGTACTAGCTGTTACTAAAACTAAAATAACTACAATATTTGCATAGCTTGGAGTATCAGCTAATATAACATCAGTATAAATAAGTACCAAAGATATTAATAATAATATAATATTAAAAGGACTAAATAAGCTTGAAAACAAGTAGTTGTACCACTTTTTTTCACGAGCTTGTTTTAATTCATTTAAACCATTGTTATGAAGAAGAAAAATAGCATCATCACTACTAAGACCATCACTTAAAAAATTCATTTTAGATAAAAACTCACTTGGAGGTAATATTGTTTCTTCACCATATTTTTCATCTAAATGAATCTCTTCTAATTTTATATTTGTACCCAATATATCTCACATCCTAAAAAATCTTACTAAAAGTATGGCAATGTAACTATTATTTTATACTAAATTTCGATTGAATTAGGAAAAAATAACAAAAAAGTATTGCAATTGTAATGCTTTTTTGTTATACTTGTATAGTTAAAAAATATACACATAAAGTTAGTTTGCTTTTAGTGCCAAAATATTGGTGTGTGTGCAAATGTTAAAATTTTATGGATGAATTAAACTAAAGGAGGAATTTAAAATGGCAGTAGTTGCAATGAAACAATTACTAGAAGCAGGTGTACATTTTGGACACCAAACAAGAAGATGGGATCCTAGAATGGCTGAATACATTTTTCAAGCTAGAAATGGTATCCACATTATCGATTTACAAAAAACATCAAAGAAAATTGACGAAGCTTACGAATTTATAAAAGAAGCTTCAGAAGAAGGAAAGGACATTCTTTTTGTTGGTACAAAAAAACAAGCACAAGAATGTGTAAAAGAAGCAGCAGAAGCTTGTGGTATGTACTATATTGACCAAAGATGGTTAGGTGGAATGCTTACAAATTTTGATACAATTCAAAAAAGAATTCAGAGACTAAAAGACTTAGAAGCAATGCAAGAAGATGGAACATTTGATGTATTACCTAAAAAAGAGGTTATTCTTTTAAAGAAAGAAATGGAAAAACTAGAAAGAAACTTAGGCGGAATTAAAGAAATGAATAAAATGCCAGGAGTTATGTTTGTAGTAGATCCTAAAAAAGAAAGAATTGCTATATTAGAAGCAAGAAAATTAAACATTCCAGTTGTTGGATTAATCGACACAAACTGTAACCCAGAAGATGTTGATTACGTTATACCTGGAAATGATGATGCAATTCGTGCTGTAAAACTAATTACAACAGTAATGGCAAATGCAGTAATAGAAGGAAGACAAGGAGAAAGCTTTGAACCAATTTCAGACGTTGTAAATGAAGAACAAGAAGAGATGGCAAGTATGGAAGAAGTTGTTGCAAACGAAGCTGAAAACGTAAAAGAATAATATAAATATTAATGAATAGTGAATAAGCAATAGGGAATAATTCTTTATTATTAGATGTTCACTATTTATTATTAAGTAAATAAGGAGGAAATAAAATGGTTAGTGCTACAATGGTAAAAGATTTAAGAGAAAAAACAGGAGCAGGAATGATGGACTGCAAAAAAGTATTAACAGAAACAGATGGAGATATGGAAAAAGCCATCGAATTATTAAGAGAAAGAGGAATTGCAAAAGCTGCAAAAAAATCAGATAGAATAGCAGCAGAAGGTATTGTTACAGCATATGTTTCTGAAGATGCAAAAGTAGGAAGTGTTGTTGAAATAAATTCAGAAACAGACTTTGTTGGTAAAAATGAAGAATTTAGAACTTTTGCAAGTGATATTGCTGAACAAATAGCAGTAAAAGCACCTGCAAGTGTTGAAGAATTATTAACACAAAAATTTATAAAAGATGAAACAAAAACTGTAGAAGAAGTATTAACAGGAAAAATTGCAACAATAGGAGAAAAAATAACAATTAGAAGATTTGAAAGATTTGAATCTAATGGATTAGTAGAAAAATACATCCATGGAGATGGAAAAATTGGTGTTTTAGTTGAATTAGAAAATGGAAATTCTGAACTTGCAAAAGATATTTGTATGCAAATTGCTGCTGCAAAACCAGAATATTTAGATAGAGCATCTGTTCCAGAAGAACGTGTATCAAAAGAAATGGAAATCTTAAAAGTTCAAGCAATGAATGAAGGAAAGCCAGTTGAAATTGCAGAAAAAATGGTACAAGGAAGAATTGGAAAATTCTATGGAGAAATTTGTTTAGTAGAGCAAGCATTTGTAAAAGACCCAGATATCAAAATTTCTAATCTTTTAGAAGAAAAGAAAGCAAAAATAGTAAGATTTGCAAGATTTGAAAAAGGTGAAGGAATAGAGAAAAAAGAAGAAAACTTTGCAGAAGAAGTTATGAATCAATTAAAATAACAATAAAATTATGAATATTTGATAGTAAAAATAAAAATTTTTCGCAATAAAAAGTATTGCAAAATGCAAAACATCATTTATATGATAAAATTAGAAGAAATTATCATATGGATGATGTTTTTTTATAGGAAAGAAAAAATATAACAATTTACATTCTTTTAGTAAAAATTTGTCAATAGAACTTGTTAAAAATTGGAAGATAAACTATAATATAGTTACATATTATAAAACAACGAAGTAAAAAAAGTTTAAAGCATCCTGTAATAAATGAAAAATGAACTTTGACAACAAAATACCCTCTAATA
>CANOGC010000082.1 GCA_947565445.1 uncultured Clostridium sp.
TATGCAAAACATCTAGGAGTAGATATAGATAATTTAATAGTATCACAACCAGATACAGGAGAACAGGCGCTAGAAATTACTGAAAACTTAATAAGAAGTGGAGCGTTAGATGTTATTGTTGTAGACTCTGTTGCAGCATTAGTTCCAAAAGCAGAAATAGATGGAGATATGGGAGATTCTCATATGGGATTACAAGCAAGGCTTATGTCACAAGCATTACGAAAATTAGCAGGAGCAATTAATAAATCAAAAACAGTACTAATATTTATAAATCAGTTAAGAGAAAAAATTGGAGTTATGTTTGGAAACCCAGAAACAACAACAGGAGGTAGAGCTTTAAAATTCTATGCATCTGTTCGTATGGATATTAGAAAAACAGAAAATATTAAGCAAGATGGAGAAGTTGTTGGAAGTAGAGCAAGGGTAAAAGTTGTAAAAAATAAAGTAGCTCCACCATTTAGAGAAGCCGAATTTGATATAGTATATGGAAAAGGTATATCTAAAGAAGGAAACATATTAGATATGGGTGTTAACTTAGATATTATCGAAAAAAGTGGTTCATGGTTTAGCTATAATGGAAACAGAATTGGACAAGGTAGAGAAAATGTAAAACAATATCTATTAGATAATCCAGAAGTAATGGTAGAAGTAGAACAAAAAATAAGAGATAACTTTGCAAAAGCTTTTGAAAAAAGTTTAGGTGAAGAAGAATTATCTAGTGATGAAGAAGAATAGGAGAAAATAAAGCGAAGACAAAAAAGTCTTCGCTTTAAGATAAATATGGAGGAAATATGTACACAGTAGAAGAATTTGATAAAGAAAAGTCAAAGGTTATGAACTATATTATGTATAAAAAGAGAACAGAAAAAGAAGTAAAAAATAAGTTTCAAAATACTATACAAAGTGATATCTTGTGTGATATTATAGACTATGTAAAAGAAGCAGGATATTTAGATGATAGTGACTATATAAAAAGAGCAGTTTTAGAGTTTATGGCTTTAAAAAATCTTTCTATAAAAGAAATAAAATACAAACTTTATACAAAGGGTGTAGGAAAAGATAAAATAGAAGATTATTTTTATGATAATAAAGAAGAACTGCAAGATTACGAGATAAAATCAGCAAAGAATATTTTTATTAAAAAGAAAACCACAATGGAAAATGATGAAATAGCTACATATCTTGCAAAAAAGGGATATAAAGAAGAAACAATAAAGGAAGTATTAGAATGCAAAACATATTAACAATGCAAACAAAGCAATATGCAATTAAAATAGATAATTTTGAAGGACCACTTGATTTATTATGTCATTTAATTGATAAAAATAAAATGAACATATATGATATTAGAATTTCTGAAATAGCAGACCAGTATATAGAATATATAAATAAAGCAGAAGAAATGAATCTAGAAATAACAAGTGAATTTTTAATTATGGCATCTACACTTTTATATATAAAATCAAAAGGGCTTTTACCAAAACAAGAAGAACCAGAAGAAGAGCTTACAGAAGAACAATTAATTGAAAGAATTATAGAATATAAAAAATATAAAGAAATTACAAATAAATTAAGAGAAAACTATAATGAATTTTCTGGTAGATTGTTTAAATTAGAAGAAGAGATAAAATTACCAAAACAACAATTAGAAAAAGAATATAAAAAAGAAGTACTAGAAGAAATATATTTGAAATTAATAAATAGAAATAAGAGTAGACTAAATCAACATGCAGATAATATTAAAAAAATTGCAATAACAGATACATATACGGTTGCAAGTAAAGTAAAAGAAATGTTTAGAGAATTAGTAAAAAAACCACGATTTGTTTTTAATAGGTTATATTCTTTGTCTAAGTGTAATAAACAAGAAGTTGTAACAGCATTTACAGGATTACTAGAATTAGAAAGAAGAGATAAAGTACGTGCTACACAAGAGGAAATATTTGGCGATATTATTGTAGAGAAGAACAAGAAAGAAAAATAAAATTGAATATTAGAAAAAATAGTTATTGGAGGAAATATTCTTCTAACAACTATTTTTTTGTCTAAAAATGCTGTCGAAAAGTTCTCATAAATCGCTAAAACTTCCTAAAATTTGCTATTGGAAAATATTACCATATAATATATAATGATAAACAAGATTTGAAAAAAGAGGAGGAAGGAATGTGGAAACAAATTATAATGAAAAGGACAAGCAATTGATATTTAGAATAACAGAAGAAATTGACCATCATACTACAGAAAAAATAAGGAGGAAAATGGATAATGAAATTACTAAATATATGCCAAGAAAAATTGTATTTGATTTTAATCAAGTTACTTTTATGGACAGTGCAGGAATCGGAATGTTAATAGGAAGATACAAAATAGCAAAAATGTTAGGTGGAGGAGCAGAACTTATAAATGTAAGTACAAGTATTAAGAAAATATTTGAAATGTGTGGTGTCTTGAAAATTATACCAATTAGAGAAGAAAGTAAAATAGGATAATAACAAGGAGGAAGATATAAGTAATGAAAAGTCTATATGATAATGAAATGAAGTTAGAATTTTTAAGTAAATCTAACAATGAAGCTTTTGCACGTATTAGTGTAGCAGCATTTGCTTCACAATTAGACCCAACAGTGGAAGAACTAGCAGATATAAAAACAGCAGTATCTGAAGCTGTAACAAATTCAATAATTCATGGTTATGAAGATAAAGAAGGAACAATTGAAATTGTATGCAAAATATTTGCAAATACTATTGTAATAGAAATATCAGATAAAGGAAAAGGAATTGAAAATGTAGATATGGCAAAAGAACCATTATATACAACAAAACCAGATCTAGAGAGATCTGGAATGGGATTTACTATCATGGAAAGCTTTATGGATGATTTAGAGGTGGAATCTATTTTAGAACTTGGAACAAAAGTAACCATGAAAAAAGTAATCCAAAAAAAAGAACAAAAGGAGAATAGCGAAGGAAAAATATATAGTTCATTTAGAATATAAGAAAGGGTGCTTTAGCATGTACGAAAATAGTTTATTAGACATAAAAAAAGCTCAGGCACGGAGACAATGATGCAATGGGAAGACTTGTTGAAAACAATAAGGGACTAATATGGAACATTGTAAAACGTTTTACTGGTAGAGGTTATGAAACAGAAGACTTATACCAAATAGGCTGTATGGGCTTTATTAAAGCAATGAAACGATTTGACACAAGTTTTGAAGTACAAGTTTCAACATATGCAGTACCATATATATTAGGAGAAATAAAAAGATATATACGAGATGATGGAATGATAAAAGTAAGTAGGTCCACAAAAGAATTAGCTATTAAAATATTAGAATTACAAAAACAATACCTAGCAAAAACAGGAGAAGAAATTTCAATATTAGAAATTTCAAAGACATTAAAAATACCAAAAGAAGAAATAACATATGCAATGGACTCACTAAGACCAGTTTCTTCTATTTATGAAGAGAGTTCTTCAGATGATAGTAGGAATGTTATAGATAAAATACCATGTGCAAAAGATGAATCAAATAATATTGTAGACAAAATTGCTTTAAAACAATTAATAGAAAATTTAGATGATAGAGAAAAGCAGATTATTTTATTACGATTTTATAAGGATAAAACACAATCGGAAGTAGCAAAAGTGTTAGGGATAACACAAGTTCAAGTATCTAGAATTGAAAAGAAAATTTTAAGTTCTATGAAACTAAAACTAACTTGCTAGAAAGGACAAAATATGAAAAAAGTTGTTATCGCAATTATTCTTTTTGTTCAGTTTATTTTTCTAATTCCAATACTTTTTACAAAAAGTTTTGAAATAAAACAAACAAGCGTGGAAGAAGAAACACAAAATAACGTACAAAATGAAGTACAAGATATTTCATACAATTATGGCGATTACCAAACAATTAAATTATTGCATGCCAAAACAGGACAAGTAGAAGAGGTAAATTTAGACGAATATCTATGCCATGTAGTATCAGCTGAAATGCCAGTTACGTTTGAAATAGAAGCATTAAAAGCACAAGCAGTAGTAGCAAGAACATATACTATTTATAAAATAACAGGAAGCCCAAAACATGAAAATGCAAATATTTGTGATGATAGCAGTTGTTGCCAAGCATGGATTTCAAAAGAAGATAGGTTAGCAAGATGGGAAGAAAATTTAAGAGAGGAAAACTGGAAGAAAATAGAGCAAGTAGTATATTCTACTAAAGGAAAAATGATTACATATGAGGGAAAGCCAATTAATGCTTTTTTTCATTCTAATAGTGGAGGAAAAACAGAAATACCAGTTAATGTATGGGGAGGGAGTTATCCATACCTTGTAGCAGTAGAGACATCACGGTGAAGATGCATACAGCCAATATTATTCAGAGCTTACAATTTCTAAAAATGAGTTTGTAAGTAAAATAAAGGAAAAGCATTCTAATTTAGAAATTGATTTTACCAAAGAAGATGCTATTAAAATAAAGGAAATGACAGATAGTAATCGTGTTAAAACTTTAAAGGTAGGTAATTTAGAGTTAGCAGGTGTAGAAGTAAGAAGTATATTAGGACTTCGTTCTACAGATTTTTCATATACAATAGAAGGGGACAATATAGAATTTGAAGTAAAAGGTTATGGGCATGGTGTTGGTATGAGCCAAACTGGTGCAGATTCTTTAGCAAAGCAAGGAAAAAACTATGAAGAAATTATAAAACATTTTTATACAGGTGTAGAAATTATAAATATGTAGAAATAAAGAAGATGTAGTAATATTAAATTAAAAATTCCGTTCTCCACGGCGTTTTAGTATAATTGGTTTTAACAATACTTGAAACACACTATACTTTGAGAAAAAGAAATATGACGCCTTTGGCTAACAGGTCGAACTCGTTTTTAATTTAATATTACTACATCTTCAAATAAATATATTACTAAAACTATTATCTTCAAATAAAAATTAAAATAAATTGTATAAATCTTCTAACAAAGGAAATACTTTAACTAAATTAAGTTTAGTTTAGGAGGAATTAAAATGAGAAGAGATGCAAGAAGAAGAGAAAGAAAAGAAAAAAATCATAATTTATTTTATATTGGAGGTAGTGTAGTATTAATTGGATTAATCGCTTTTGCTATCACTTTTGTTGTATATGGAAATAAAATGGATAAACAAGCAAATATTGATAGCCAAAAAATTGCAAGTTTAGTTAGGGAAAGTACTGCTGATAGTGAGGAAGTAAGTACAAGTGAAGGAAAAACGATAGAAGAATCAAAAAATGAAATACAAAATACTATTTCAAAGAGTACACAAAATACAGTAGACAATACAACTACAAAGACTACAAATAGTACTAATACTACTAAGATAGAAGAACCAACAAAAGTTCAAGATACCACTAAGAAAGAGGAAACTAAAAAAGAAGAAAGCAAAAAGGCAGAAACTAAAAAGGAAGAATCAAAACCAGAAGTTTTTAGTTTTGCAAAACCAGTAGATGGAGAAATTATAAAAGAATATGCAAAAGATAATTTAGTATATTCAGAAACATTAGAGGAATGGACAAACCATTTAGGATGGGATATAAAAGCAGATAAAACTACAGTTGTAAAAGCATCAGCTATCGGAAAAGTAAAGTCAATTAAAAATGACCCAAGATATGGCTTATCTATTATAATTGAACATCAAGATGGATATGAAACATTATATTCAAATCTTTTATCTACAGAGTTTGTAACAGTAGGAGAAGAAGTAAAACAAGGTCAAAGTATAGGTACAGTAGGAAATACTGCTGCATTTGAAATAGCAGATACTGCACATTTACATTTCGAAATTACAAAAAATGGAGAAAATATAGACCCTAGTACTTTAGTAAAATAGTACCTTAAAATGCAAAGTTGTAATATAATATTAAAAATTCCGTTCTCCACGGCGTTTAAGTATGATTGGTTTTAACAACATTTGAAACACACTATACTTTGAGAAAAAGAAATATGACGCCTTTGGCTAACAGGTCGAACTCGTTTTTAATATTATATTACAACTTTGCATGATTAAAATATCCAAAATATATTAAA
>CANOGC010000083.1 GCA_947565445.1 uncultured Clostridium sp.
TTTGGTGGAGTTTGGACATTTGAAAAAGAAAATGTCCAAGAAAAGTATTGGTTAGATTATCTAAACGAAAAGAACTTTACAACATTATTTGTAGATGGAAACCATGAAAATTTTACAAGATTATATAATTATCCAATAGAAGAGTGGCATGGAGGCAAAGTACATAAAATAAGAGATTCAGTATTACATTTAATGCGTGGAGAAATATTTGACATAAATAATAAAAGTTTTTTCGCATTTGGTGGAGCAAGATCACACGACATACAAGAAGGTATATTAAATTTGGATGAAGAAGAAAAGATATATAATTACCGAAAAAGAGGAGCATATTTTAGAATAAGAGATTTTTCATGGTGGGATTTAGAACTTCCAACTGAAGAAGAAATGCAAAACGGAATAAAAAATTTAGAAAAAGTAAATTATAAAGTTGATTATATTATTTCTCATTGCTGTCCAACAAGTGTACAAGCAATACTTAGTGGAGGCAGTTTTAAGAAAGATAATCTAACAGATTATTTACAAGAAATTTCAGAAAAATGCGAATTTCAGAAATGGTTCTTTGGGCATTATCATGATAATAGACAAGTTAATTCACAGTTTACTTTATTATATGAAGATATAGTTCCATTAGAATTTGAAACTGTTTTCAAATAAATAGTTAAATACATACTAATTTGCTATATGTAATTTTAGTATTCATAATATCTACTGTTATAATCAAGATTGATTCTACATTATGGATAAATGTTTTTGAAGTAATGATCACAGTATATTTTACAATAATTTATGAGGAGATGAAGTCTATGAAAATATTTTCACACGGTGTCAGCTCTGGTATATGTGTAGAAACAAATGTGATAATAAGTAGATATAATACTAAAAATATATAGATTAGAGTATTAGGTTCGATTCCTAATCTACACACCAAGCAGACAAGAAAGTCTGCTTCTTTTAATTTAAATTGAAAATAATAAATACAAAAAAGGTACTATTTTTATAAAGAAAACATAGAATATTATATAAAGTTTTATAAAAATAATACAAAATGTATTGAAAACGATTGACTTGCACTAAAAAGTGGTGTAAAATAGTATAGAAAAGTTCAAAAATGATACAATATTATAGGAGGTTGATAAAATGTTCACATATGTAAAAGCTAAAAACTTTAAATCATTAAAAGATATAGAGTTCAATTTAAATAAGACAAAGACAAAAACAAATCAATTCATATCTATATATGGTGAAAATGGAAGTGGAAAAACCAATATTGTAGAATTATTTAAATTATTACAACAATCAACAATGTCAAGAGCAACAGATATTGCGATGAATAAGATGCCAAAAGAATTTTGGAAAATACAAGAAGAAATGTCAGATCAGTTACCAACAGAAATAAGACAAATTTTCCAATTATCATTTAATCTAAAAGAATATAGAATGTTAGATGAAGAAGAACCAACTGAAATTGAATATGGTTTCAAAATTAATGATAATGATGGATTTTATTATATAAAATTTGATGATGAAATTATAGAAGAAAAACTATATTATATGGCTGGAAAACAAAGAGCATATCTATTTCAAATAAATAAAGAAAATAACAAAATTATTAAAAACTTAAATAAAAACATATTTATTAATGAAAAATATAATGAAGAATTAATCGATGGAATTGATAAGTATTGGGGCAAATATACTTTTTTATCATTATTATCATTTGAAGCAATAGAAAAAAATAAAGACTATATAGATAATAATATATCTAAAAATATTATGGAAGTAATAGATAAAATTTGGTCAATGACAGTACATGTTGATAAAGGTGCTTTAAAAATAATACCAGATGGTTTTGTAAAAGTAAGAAAATTAAACAATATACAAAAAGGAATCGTAAAAAAAGATAAGTTACCAGAAATAAAGAAATATGAAAATGTTCTAAATATATTTTTTACACAAGCATATGCAGACATAAAAGAAGTAAAATACAAAATAAATGAAAAAGAAGACAGAATTCATTATGAATTATATTTTTATAAAATGATAGGAGGACAGGTAAAGTCCATTCCTTCTAAACTCGAATCAGATGGAACAAGAAGAATACTAAATCAATTTGATACAATAATAGGTTCATTGTTAGGAGAAACAGTTATAATAGATGAAATAGATAATGGAATACATGATGTACTGATGAAAAATATTATAATGTCAATAAAAGATGAGATAACAGGACAATTAATAATAACAACACATAATACGCTTTTATTAGAAATATTACCAAAAGAATATATCTATATATTGTCAACAGACTATAATGGAAACAAAACAATAAATTCTATAAAAGAATATGGAATTAAAATACAAAAAAATAATAATGCTCGTGATTTGTATTTTAAAGGAGTCTTTGGGGGAATTCCAACAACAGACTATATTGACTTTGAAGAAATAAAATATGCTCTAGAAGATTCAGAAGATAATGAGGAAAATGCTGATGGTGAGGAAAACTAATTACTGCAAAGGGATTATAATAGCACATGGGAAAAGTGAACTTCTTTTAGCAGAGCATATAAAAAGCAATTTACATTTGCCTATAGAAATATATGCAGAAAGTAATGGAAAAACGAGCATACAAATAGATAGTTTAATGACTGTATTAGGAAATAATATTTTTAAGAATAAAAGAGTATTTAATCAAAAATATGTAGTAGAAGAAGAAAAAGGAATACTAAAAAATTTTTCATTAATGCCAATAATGGACTTGGACGATACCAGTGAAGATAAAAAACAAAAATATATTTCAGGAGAAATGTTTAAGAATCATTGGCTAAGTCCTTACATACTTCCGATTTGGAATAAAGATAATCTAGATGAAGTGTTGCTAGATTTGAAACTTATAAATAAACTACCAAATAATAAAGAGAAAGGCAAGGTGTATAGAGATTTGTTTCCAACAAATAAAGGGGAATCAGATATACAACAAGTTAAAAACTTAATGGACAAGTTTGAAAAATCAAATAGAACTAATATGCAAGTTTTTATAAAAAAATGCCTGGATAGTTTATAAGTCATAAATGGGAAAATGGAAAGTTGGTTAAGATTTTCTATTTTTCCATTTTCTATTAAATTTTGATAATAGTTTACAAGATTCGACAATTTTTTCAAAATAATTAATATAAAATATATTAGGGGGAAAATAATGGAGGCAATATATGTTGATTTACATATTCATACATCAGAGAATGCTGATAATTTAAATAAAAATTATAATGTTAATGAACTAATAAAAAAAGTAAAAGAAAATGCAAAAGGAAAAAGAAGTCTAATATCATTAACAGATCATAATGTTATAAACAAAGATGCTTATTTAGCATTTTTAAGTAAAAATGAGAAAGATATAAATATTATTCTAGGTACAGAATTACATATAAAAAATCATGAAGCAAAGCCAGCTTATCACTGTCATATTTATTTTGATATTAAAAATATTAACGATAAAGAGATAGATAACCTGAATTCAATATTAGATGAACTTTATCCAAAGAAATTAGTAGAAAAAATGGATAATAGTATTCCTAAAATAGATAAAATAATAAATTCTTTTGAAAATTATGATTTTATATTAATTCCACATGGAGGACAAAATCATGCTACTTTTGAAACATCAATAGACCCAAATTCTACATGTGATGAAACAATAGAAAGAACTATATATTATAATCAAATTGAGGGCTTTTCAGCAAGAAGTAATAAAGGATTAGAAGGTACTAAGGAATATTTAAAAAAACTAGGGATAGGAAGTTTTGTAAATTTAATTACAGGTTCTGATAATTATAATCCAACAAAATATCCATCAGCTAAATCAGATGAGGCTAGTGAATTTGTTCCTACTTGGATGTATGCTAGTCCGGATTTTAGAGGATTAAAGTTAGCTTTATCTGAAGATAGTAGATTAGAGTATGAAATTAATCCAACCTTAGATGATTATAATATAATAAAATCCATAAAATTAAAAAATGAAAAAATAGATATAGATGTTGAATTGACACAAGGTCTAAATGTAATAATAGGAGAATCATCATCAGGTAAGTCATTATTTGTTGATTCTGTGTATAATAAGATTATTAATCAAATAGAAGATTGTGAATATGAAGAAGATTTTGAAATATCAGATATGAAAATAGAAGATGAATTAGGTGCAGAGCCATATTACATAGAACAAAATTTTATAGCTAAAGCTATAAGAAATAAAAATGAATTGAATACAATTCCTATAATAAAAGATTTATTTCCAGAGGATGAATACAATCAAAATGCTATAGATGCACAATTATCAGAAATAAAGAGAATTTTGAATAATTTTGTTAAATCTATAAAAAAAGTGGAAACATCTTATGAAAAAATAAAAAAAATACCAAACATTAATAATCTACTAACTAAAGGAGAAGTAACGGAAAATCATATTCAATTATTAGAAGTCCATGATGACTTGATAGAGAAAATAAAATATACAAAAGATGATATGACAAATGATATAAAGCAAATAAAGGAGATCAAAAAAGCTGTAAAAAGAAACCCATTATATGAAGGAAATGAAGAAAATTTTGATATTATAATAGATGATCTAACAGAACTGAATAAAAAATATAAATTTGAAGAAAAGATAAGAAAAATTATAAATAAATATATAAAGAAATATGATGATCAAATAAATACGAGAAATTCAAACAATTCAAGTATTATAAAAAATAAAAAATCATTAATTAAAAATATTGCTTCGTATATTTCTGGAACAAATGAATTTTATGAATCTCTAAAAGCAATGTTAGGTATAAATTATGAGATAAAAAGTATTGAAAAAGAGTTTGAAGGTAACAAACTATATATAATTAACAATCTAAAAATATCTGAAGAGATTCTTTTAGATACAATAAAAAGTTATATTAATACAAAAAAAATTAAAATATTATCATTATCTGATTTGAAGCCTAAGGATCTGTTTAAAGGAAATTTCGTAAAATCTAAAATATCAAATTATGAGGATTTTGCAAACAATATATATAATGACATATCAAGCAAAAATAGGAAAGTGTATAAGGTTATTGATTTTAAGGGAAATGACTTTGAAAAGTTAAGTCCAGGGTGGAAGACGGCAATAATATTAGATATAATGTTAAAATATGATGAAGATAATGCTCCATTAATAATTGATCAGCCAGAAGATAACTTAGCGAATAGTTACATTAATGACGGATTGATAAAAAGTTTAAAAAGAGCCAAACTAAATAAACAGGTTCTAATAGTATCACATAATGCAACGATTCCTATGTTAGGTGATGCTCAAAATATAATACTATGTAGAAATTCAGATAATAAAATAAAAATTGTTTCAGAAAAGTTAGAAGGGGAAATAGATGGAAAACCAGTGATAGATTATATTGCTGAAATAACAGATGGAGGAAAGAAAGCAATTAAAAAGAGATTTAAAAAATATAATTTCAAGAAATATAGGGAGGAAGATTAATGAAAATAGATATCAAAAAAAGAAGTAAAAGTTGGAATATCACTATAAAATGTAATAATAAAAGTATTAAATTTGATTATATACAATTTATAAATATGTTATATAGTGGAGAAGAATTAGAAGAAATAATATTTGAGCCAGAAATTGTTGAAGAAGAGAAAAATCAAATTACTGATATGATTAACGAAATTAATAATACAGTAAAGTTAGAGTTGAAAGATGAAAATTAATAAGTAAGTAAAGGCGAGAATTAATCTCGCCTTTCTGATACTTTAAAGTGCAATTTTATATTTTTAAAGTGTAAATTTTGTACTTTAGAAGGAAACATTATTCATCAAGACATCCACCAATCAACTGAACTCCATCACAAAATCCATTCCTATAATATTTCTCAT
>CANOGC010000084.1 GCA_947565445.1 uncultured Clostridium sp.
TCTGTTTTTAATTTATATGAAAATGTGTCAGTCCATATAATTCACGGATTTAGGTTCTAATAATTCTTTTACATAATTTACGACATCAATAGTATGACCTATAAAATGTAGTGGGTCATCTTCACATACTTTTATTTTTTCTATAGCTATATCAATTAATTTTTTATTTTTATTATATATTCCTTCATAAATATCCATTCTCCCTAAACTCTCCCTATCTCTATTCTTTTATATTTTGACCATATTTTACCATAAAACACATAAAAAATAAAGCATATAACAAATAAATTATTACATACTTTACCTTTTAAGTTTTATCTCCAAACATTCATATTTTTATTATAAAATTATACTACTCCGCACACCAGGTCAACTTCTATCGTTACCTTAATTTTATTATTTTCTACTCTTTTAACCTTATTTTTACCTTTTCGCTCAAAACTAACAAAATCCTCAAAAGCAGTAAATTCAACTATTGTATCAAATCTTTTAGATATAGCACCGAACAACATTCCACGTGGCTGGTATATGGGAACATATCTAAGGCTTGAATTTCTTTTATTTCATATGTTTCTTCGAGTTTTCTTAAATCGCGTACTAATGTTGCAGGATTGCAACTAATATAAATAAGTCTTTGTGGCTTTATTTTTATTATATTTTGTATTGTGTTTTCATCTAATCCTTTTCTTGGTGGATCTACAAATACTACATTTGGCATTATTTTTTTCTTTTCTAATACTGTTTCTAAGATTTCTTCTACATCCCCACAATAAAATTCTATATTTTTTATATTATTTTGCTTTGCGTTTTCTTTTGCATCAATAATTGCTTGTTCTACTATTTCAACTCCATAAACTTGTTTTACATGTAGTGATGCAAAACTCCCAATTGTTCCTATTCCACAATATAAATCAAGAACAATATCTTCTTTTGTTAAATTCGCTTTTTGGATTGCTAAATTATATAATTTTTCTGTTTGAATTGGATTTATTTGATAAAAAGATAGCGGAGATATATTAAATGTAAAATTTCCTAGTTTGTCTTTTATATATCCTGTTCCATATAATATTTGGTTTTCCAGACCCATAATTACATTCGTATTTTTTTGATTAATGTTTTTAACTATTGTTGTAATATTAGGAAAATGTTCTTTTAATGCTTCTATTAATTCATGTTCATGTGGTATTTCTTTTTCATTTGTTACAAGAATACATATTACTTCATTTGTATAAGTTCCTACTTTTATGACAATATGACGAATTGCTCCCACTCTTGCCTTTTCATTGTAAGCTGATATTTTATTTTCTTTCATAAATTGTATAATAAATTTTGATATTTCTTGTGATATTGGCATTTGTATTGCACAAGATTCTATTGGAACAATTTCATGTGTTCTTTCCGCATATACTCCCGTTACTATTTCTCCATTTTTATTGTATCCTACTGGATATTGTGCTTTATTACGATAAAAAAATGGCTTTTCCATTCCAATAGTTTTCCTTACTGTTATCTTTTGCTCTAATGATTTATTAACTAAATTTTGAACTATATGTCTTTTTAACTTTAATGTTTCTTCATAATTCATGTGTCTTAAATTGCAACCACCACATCTTTTATATGTATTACAATCTAAATTTTGTCTAGCATTAGATGGTTTCATTATCTCTAATACCTTTCCGAAATGCATATGATGTATTTACTTTTACAATTAATATTTTTACTTTTTCCCCCTTCATCGCACCTTGAATAAAAATAGTAAAATTATCAATTTTAGCAATTCCTTCTCCTTCACAACCATAATCTACAATATCTACAATATATTCTTTATTCTTTCCAACCGCTATCGTTTGTTTCACTTTCTAATTCCTTTCAATTTATAATATCTTTACTAATATATAGCCTTTATAGATAATAGTCAAGTTTTGTTTGAAAATTTTCAGGGAAATTTCATGAAACATTACATTTTTTAAACAAATTTGTCTTGCAAAGCGTAAGGACAATCCTTTGTAGTTTTATTACATTTTTATAATAAATGATAAAATGACTATGGAAAATTTTACCTAAAAGTCCTTAGAATTTCTTTATATAAAAATCAACCAACAAAATTACAAGAGTTACGTAATTTCTTATAGAAGTTACATAACTTTAATAGCTTAGTACTTAAATTCAAAGTATAAGAGCCATCTATATTTTTTTCTCCATGCTATAATTGTATCAACTAGCAAAAATAATAATACTAAGCCTAACATATCCCTCCATTTAATTTTCTGAAGGTTCTATACAGCACCCCCCCAGAAAAAATAATTTATTTCTTCTGCGCCTTGCTATATAAAGCACATTAGATTTATGTATTGTAACAATACTTATAAAAAAAGTCAACTAGGTATTGCCTAATTGACTTCTTGCTCTATTTTTCTAGTCTAATATTTCCAGATGTTGTTTTTACTTTCAACTCTACATATGGTGCATTCCCTATTACATTTCTTCTGTTTGGTAAAGTAGTATTACCAGATACTGTATCTGTAAAAATTTCACAATTTGATTCTTCGTTTAAATACATTTTTACTTCCCCTGATGTTGTTTTTATATTCGAATCCCCTGTTATTTTAAAATCGTCACTTTCTATATTTCCAGATACGCTTTGCATATTTACACTACCTTCTATTTTGCGGGTCTCAATTTCTCCTGAAGTTGTTTTTGCTTCAATTTCTCCTATACCATTGTTTATAGTTATATCTCCCGAAACTGTTTTTAAGTTTACTTTTCCTTCTGCACTTTCTACAAAAATATCTCCTGATGTTGTCTTTAATTTTAAATTTTCTTCTTTTAAATTTTGTAATTTAATATCCCCTGATACAGTTTCTATCCCTATATTTTTTGCTTCAATATCTCCCATTTTTATATCTCCACTTGTAGAAGAAATTGTTAAATCATCAAATTTTAAACTTTCGTCTACTTCTATATCACCTGATACTAAACTTATTTTTAAAGTTTTTTCATATTCTTTAGGTATATATACATCATATGCCTTTTGATCGAAAAATCCTATATAAAAGAAATAAATCTTATTCTTTTCACTAATATTTATAGTAGATGATGTTTTGTTCACTTTAAATAATTCATCTTCTTTTAGTTCTTTAACCGAATATTGAACCACACGGATTTTACTATCTTCTGTAAAATGTACATTTAAATCTGAAGATTTAAATTCTAATTCTATTTTGTCTACATCTACTAAATCAATACTTTCTTCTTTTCGTATATATTCACTTTTTCTTAATTCTTTCCCACTTCCAAAACCTAAAAACCAGTTCCAGTTATTATTATGAATAGCAAATATTAGAACTTTGGTAAATGAAATAACTAACATCATTAGTACAATAATTAATACAATAATTCCTACTTTTTTCATTTTATTCTTCTCCTAACTTAAATAATAAATGTATAATGTTTTCTATTAATGTTGCAATTAAAAATATAATCCATGAGATATACCAAATTCCAAATGTAAAGCTAACTAATAGATATATAATAACTGTTAGCGTCCATATAATGGAATCAATTGCTTTTTTCAATTCCTTGTTTTTATCCTTTTTTCCTTTCCATTCCTTGAATTCTTCTACCATTGTGTCTTCATATTTTGTATATTTAGGTATTGTCATAAAATGATATATTAATATGCATGTAGATAGCCCTGCAAGTGCAAGAAACGCTGATGCTGATATAAAATCTGGCATGCTAAGTTCATCTAATACAATAACTGCTATTAAACTTAAAATATATAAACCAACGCAGATAGAAACTGTAAGACCTGTCTTTTTCCTTGCTTCTCCTACATATTCTTTATGAATCGGATTGTTCTTGTTTAATTCTTCAACAAGTTCATTTACATCACCAATTTCATCTATTACAGTTTTAAATGCTTCTTCTTCTCTTTTTCCTTGTTTTAATAAATCTTCATATTTATCTTCTGCATTAGATATAATTTCATCTTTTAAATCATTTGCTCTTTTAGTATTTGGAGCACTTTCAAATAGAATATTAACCTCTTTTCTAATTTTCTCGTTCATTTTTTCTTTTCTCCCCTTTATTCAAATAATATCTGATTTTTTTGGCATTACAATAGCTGCTATAATATATGCTATAATTCCACCTCCCCAACAACATGAAAATAAAATCCATGCTAAACGTACAAGTGTTGCATCTATATCAAAATATTCTGCAATTCCACCACATACACCATCTAATTTCTTTCCTTGTTCAATTTTGTACAATTTCCTTTGCATATTTTTTCTCCCCTTTCTAAATTAATTTGTCTATTAATTCTTTTGTTAAGTTCCACTCTTCTATGTTCTTTTTATAAAATTCAATTCCTTCATTCGTAATAGAATAGTATCTTCTTCTTGCTCCACTATTTCCTTCTCCCCAAAAAGATGTAATATAACCCGCTTCTTCTAGTCTTCTAAAAGCACAATATAAAGTTGCATCATTTAATTCATATTTGTTATCTGTTTTTTCTTTAATAGATTTATTAATTTCATATCCATAGCTATTTCCTTTCATTAAATGTGCCAAAATAATAGTCTCAGTATGACCTCTAATAACATCTGCTCGAATTGACATTTTATCACCTCTCTTTTGATATAAACTATTATATATTAATATACCTTATCTGTCAAGGTATATTAAATAAAAAAATAGAAGACTTTTTTATCTTATCATAAATATTTTTTGTATTTTATGAAAAAATATTAGTAAATATCTTATGGAGGAAAGTAAATGAACCAAATTTTATCTTCTAACGAAAATAATAAATATAATTGTGTTAATAAAAATACTAGAAAAAAAATACATCCGAATTTTTTCAAATTTCAATTTATCTTTTGCCTAGTTTTATGTATTTTAGTTTCTGGTTACTACTTTTATTTACAATATGATAAAAAAAAGAATGAAAGTGTATCAGAAGAAATTATAAACAATTTTAGTATAACAAGTTTGTATGAAAACTATACTCCTGATTATTCTACATCACTTATACAAAATAGTAACTCATACCAAACTAATTCACTTGCATTTTCTGTAGTTGGTTTAATTGAAATTAAAGCAATTGGAATTAATTATCCTATTATAAATGAATTTACTTATGACTTATTAAAAATTGCTCCTTGTAAATTTTTTGGTCCTAATCCTAATGAAATACGGAAACCTTTGTATTGCTGGACATAACTACAATAATTACCAATTTTTTAGTAGGTTAAAGAAATTGCAAATTGGAGATATTATTTCGATTTATGATTTAAGTGGAACAAAGGTAAATTATGAAGTTTATTTAAGTTCTGAAATAGATTATCAAGATTTATCTTGTACTAATCAAAATACAAATGGAAAACGAGAAATTACTTTAATAACTTGTAACAATGTAAAAAATAAACGAAGACTTATAAAAGCTACAGAAAAAACAAACAAATAAGAACTTATTTTTTTAAACAGTTTAAAGTTTTTGTATTGTCAAATTCCTATGCATAAATAACAAGGTTTTAGGATATCCACAAGCAATCTTTGATTGCATAATTGGGTAAAGTTCTTATAATCTTGAAATTGAGTTATATCAAGTTTTATAGATAGTTCAACAAAAATTTGTCTTGGTGCCTTAGCAAAGGACGTATGCGAAAAATTCCTTGCTACATCGCACTCTATTATCCGTTTCAAAATTAGTTATAGCAATAGTTTCAAAGATATGTATACCCCATCGGTGTTTTTTTGTCTATTACTATGTTTTTAATTTAACATAAGTTTTTATGTTTGGCAATAGTTATTAGCAAAAAATTTAAATTTCTAACTTATCGTAAATTTACAAAGTAAATTCCAAATACCATATATAAATATGGATATAACCT
>CANOGC010000085.1 GCA_947565445.1 uncultured Clostridium sp.
TACAGATTTATTTGGAAATGAACAAAGATATGATGAAAGCATAAATGGAGCAGTTGTCAGTAATGGCAAAGTGCATAGTGAAGTAATTCAAACAGTAAAGAACTATTTAAAAGATAGAAAATAACAAAATATTAATTGGAGGAAAAGTAAATGGAAAATTATTTTATAATACATGGAAGTTTTGGAAGCCCATTTGGAAATTGGTTTAGTTGGCTACAAGATTTTATATCATCTGATGAAAAACAAGTATATGTGCCACAATTTCCAATAGGGGTAGGTTACCAAAATTATGAAAATTGGAGTAAATTACTTAAATATTATTTTGATTTAGGATTGATTAATGAAAACACAACTATAATAGCGCATAGTATTGCACCAGTTTTTGTTTGCAAATTTTTAGTAGAGAATAAATTAAAAGTAAAAAAATTAATATTGGTATGTGGATTTAACAATTATTTAGGAATAAACGAAGAATATGATACAGTTAATAAAACAATGTATTTTGATAATTTGGAAGATGTAAAGAAATATGCAAATGAAATAATATGTTTTTATTCAAACAATGATCCATATGTAAAATATGAAGTAGAAAAGGAATTTGCAGATACTATTGCAACAGAGCAAGTTTTAATACCAAATGCAGGACATATCAATAGTGAAAGCGGATATGATACATTTGAAGAGATAGTAAGCTATATTTAAGGAGGATTGAGCAATGAGAGAAAATAAATTAACAATATTTATCAACAGACCTGTAAAAGAGGTATTTGAATATTCGTTAGAGTCAAATAATGTTCCAAAGTGGATTACTTCAATTAAGGAAGAAATTCCAGAAGAAAGACCAGTTAAATTAGGAACACAATTAAGAAATATTGGAATAAATAGTAAAGAATGGAATAAATACAAAATGATTGAATTTAATCCACCAAAGACATTTACATTAAAAAGGTTAAATGGTGATTATTTTGTAAAATATACTTGTTCTGAAAAAGATGAAGGAACTGAATTTGAATATTTTGAATGGGCAGAAAATGGGGATTTAGATGGGTTGATGGAAATGTCCGCACTAGAATTATTAAAAGAGCAAATTGAAAATATGTAAATGATAAAGGAGCGTGAAAGATGAGTGATATAGTAAGACAAGACGAAGTATTTGGAAATTACTACAATAAAATAAATACATTAATTATGAAGACAAAGAAAAATGTTGTTAAAAATGTAAATTATGAAATGGTGGAGTTGTATTTTGAAATTGGTTCTACTATAAATGAACTAATTGAAAACTATAATTTAGAAGCATCTCAAAATGAAATAATTAAATCTTTTTCAGAAAAGTTAAGTAGAGAATTTGGAGAAGGATTTAGTGTACCAAATTTAAAGAAAATGAAGAAGTTTTATTTAACTTATAGAACTGGTTCCACAGCGTGGAACCAGTTGAGTTGGAGTCATAATCGTTTAATAATGAATATTGATGATGAAAATAAAAGAAATTTTTATTTAGAAGAAGCAATAAAATCAAATTGGAGTGTTAGACAATTAGAAAGACAAATAAATAGTTTCTACTATGAAAGGTTATTATCAACGAGTGAAAATAACAAAGCAGAAGTGAAAAAAGAAATAGATGTTTTGGAGAAAAAAGAAAAAGTGCAAGACTTTATTAAAGATCCTTATGTTCTAGAGTTTTTAGACATAAAGGATAGGAGATTCTTAGAAAAGGACTTAGAATCTAATTTACTTGAACATATTTCAGAATTTTTATTAGAACTTGGGCGAGGTTTTTCCTTTGTAGCAAGACAAAGAAGAATTGATGTAGATGGAGATAATTTTTATATAGATTTGGTATTTTATAACTATGTATTGAAATGTTTCGTTTTAATTGATTTAAAATTAGACAAGCTAACACATCAAGACATTGGACAAATGGATTTTTATGTTAGATATTATGATAATGAGATAAAAGCAATAGATGATAATCCAACAATAGGAATAATACTATGTTCAGATAAAAAAGATACAATAGTAAAATATTCTGTTCTCAATGATAATAAGAATTTATTTGCTTCAAAATATCAATTATATTTACCAACAGAAGAAGAATTAGCAAGGGAAATTGAAAAACAAAAAGAAGAATTTGAAGATAAGAAATAAAGTGGTTCCACAGTGTGGAACCATTTAAGCAATGACTTTAAAATATAGAAAGTGGTGAAAAGATAAATGAAGAAAAAATATTCTAAAGATTTTCCTAATATAGAAGAAGATTTAGAAAAAATAAATGATATAATGAAGGAATATTTGTTTTGTGATTTACTTAGTTCGGTATATTGCATAAATATTTGCATAAATAATCGATCAGCATTACAGTCTCAATTAACATTAAATTTAGGATTGAAAACTTGTAATAGAGATGGTATTAAAACAATAAAAAACTATAATGAATTTAATGAATTTTTTGGAAGAATAAAAGAGATATTAGATATTGACTATTTAGATGATCCAATAATAGAAGATTTTGGAACTGTACAATTTAAATTTGAAAATAATGTTTATAATGTTATATTAGGAACTGGTTATAATTCAGTTTATGCTCAATTATATTTTCTAAAACCATTAGCTATCAAGACATCACTAACTAATGAAGTTAATAAAGTATTAAAATATAATTCAGATACTATAGAATTTTTTAAAAGATATAATGTATCTGATGAAAAAACTGAAATGAGATTTGTTTTACCCCCAAAAGCATTATTTAATAGAACTATTGAATACTTTAAACAATTAGATTTTGAGTTGTTAAATGAAATTGACAATATTGTTACTTCTTGTGAAAGATATATAGAAAAAGAACATTTTATTGAATATGAGGGAAGTAAATACCCACTTTATAATACTTCTATTTTAATAGATTTATTTGATAAATTATATAAGAAGTTATCTAAAGAAGAGAAAATTGAACTTGCAAACTTGGGAATAATCGATGTTTTATCCCAAATTTCTAAAATGGATCAAGGAGAATTTCCTTTTTTATATTTTCCAGTTAATATATGTGATAAGTCGCTATTTAAAATTCCATATACTTTTTTATGGAGAACGATTGACTCTACTATCCTTATTGGAATCAATAAGGATAGATTAGAAAATGATAATGATTTAAAAAGCGAAATTGCAAAGATACTAGAACTTGCAAAAAATGATAATTTAAAAATAATGGAATCAGTAAAGAGAAATGAAAAAGGATATCAAGGAATTACAGTTACAAAAAAATGCGAGGTGAAATTTATTATTCATGATAGTTTTGTAAACTTGAGTGAAACAAGATTTGTATTTGGAGAAAATAGACAGAATGATGTATTAAAATGTTCAGCATTAGATTTAGTATATATGCTTTTATTTATGAAAGATATAAATGAAATAGTTGAATATATAGATTATAATGATCAAAAAGATTATAAACAGATGATAGGTTTTGGTGGAGATTCTAGTAGATTTTTAATGTGGAAATCATTTAACCATATGTTTGCAAAAGGAGCCATTCAATTTGGAATGATTGATACAGGAATTAACACTTCAGATGAATATGTAATGGACTATTTTGAGAATACACTTAAAGAGTATCCATGGAATAATAATGATGAATTTTTGTTATCAAGTCCATTTTCATGGAATATTGAAAGAGAAAATAACAATATTTATAGATATACAAATAAAATACATCCTACTTTCTTTGGTTATATAAAATATTTGAAAAATAATGGAGTATGTTTTTTTGCACATAATGTTATATTTTTTAATGCTAAAGATATAGAAGAATATAGACAAGTAATTAGTTTAATTGATGATATCAATTTAAGAAAAATGAAAACCTGTAATAATTTTCTTGATGAAATTGTTTCTACTGGTAATAATTTTCTTGAAATAATGTTTATGCCAAAGAGTTATGCGAAAAAGGTTGGGCTTAAGTTTGATGATAATAGAAATTATGTTTATAGTGATTGCATTATTAATTCTAGTTGCATAAATATTAGATATACTGTTAACTACGAAAAATTATATAAAGACATTATGGAATGCGATAATCGTAGTATTGAAAATGAATATGTCAAAGAATTATTTTTACCATTGAGTAAATATTTTTCGGAAATATATTCAAAATTAATAGAACATTTAGATACTACTAATTTAGAGAAAAAAGAAGTAGATATTGTGCAAATTGAAATAGATTATATATATAATCATTCAAATAAATATTTTAATGTGGATACGAAATCATTTTTACTAGCGAAGAAAGATATTGCTAAAATATGTTTAAACAACAATATTCAACCTGGCGAATATTATGGAAAAGATGCTAATAAGATAGTCAGAAGTATGCAAAAAGATTTAATTTCATTTTTTGAAAATGAAGTTGCTAAGTATAATCAAATTGATTTACATTATAAATTATTAGAATTATATTCTAGTAGTACACATACAATAAATATTCATAGAAAAAGATATGATTCGATTACTAATGTTACAGAAGAAGTGTTAAATGAAGTGCAAAACAAAATAATTGAAGAACGAGAAAACGAAAGAAGAAATGTAAGAACGATTTTATACTTAATTGAAACAAATCTTTTTTTAAAAAGAGATTCAGAGAAAAAAATTGACAATGAAAAACTAAATAAATTATTAGCATTATCGCATTGGCTAATTATTTTAAATGATAGTGCTGATATATGTCATTTTACAGATAATGAAGCACATGTAGAAATAGACTACGAATATGTAGTAGATAATATTATTGATAAAATAGAAGATGGAGATTATAGTAAAAGAGTTTATTCAAAAAATGATTACACTATTGCTAATGATGCTGAAGACAATAAGTATTTAGAAAAAGTGTTAGAAACATTCAAAGATGAAACAGAAATAGATTTAAAAGATTTATTTGAAATTTGTGATTATTTTCAAATTCATTTTTTGGATTATACTAATACTCAGATTAGTCCAAATGTTTATAAGATAAATAAAAAACAAACAATAGAAGATTTTAAAAAATTGACAGACTCATTAGAAGGTAAGAAATATTCAATAGAAAAGATAGAAAAAATAATAGAATTTTTAACAATAGATGCTACTAATTTAAAGACATGTAAAAATAAAACAGATTTTTATCTTCCTATAAACGAAAGAGAAAATAGAGATAATCGATTTGAGATTAAGCCAATATTATGTACGAATGATGAATTAATTTTCTCACCTGTAATAATAAAAAATATTCATGATATGTGGTTTAATGGAATACTTAATTTTATGTTGCCATATGAAATAGGATTAAATAAAACAACAAAAGAAATTTTGATTTGGAAAAAAAGATATGAAAATAAAATGGTTTATGATATAAAGGAAATTTTTGAAAAGAAAGGAATATCTTTTGTTAAAGTCAATGTAGAATTATATAAAATTGATAGAAAACAAAATTATCCAATAGATTTAGGAGATTATGATATTATTGCAATAGATGATATATCTAAAAGAATATGGATTATAGAAAGCAAAGTATTAAATAGAGTAGGAAGTTTTTATGAAATGTTTGCACAACAACGAAACTTTTTTTTAGAACATAAATATGATGAGAAATTTCAAAGAAGAATAGATTTTATGAATGAAAATTACAAGTCAGTACTTAGGTCTTATGGATTTAGTGATGTTACTGGTTATAAAGTAGTTCCATATATGATATTTAATAAAGTAATGACTTCTAGATACAAAAAAGTTAATTTTCCAATTATTTCTATAAAAGAGCTAGAAGAAAAAATAAGTTAGAAATGGTGAGTTGTAAAAGTAACTTCCAAAAGAAAAAGTAAAATCCAAATGTAAGAGA
>CANOGC010000086.1 GCA_947565445.1 uncultured Clostridium sp.
TTTCATACCTATGTGTGCCTTTAGAGCGAAGCGAGAAAGGAATGGAATTTATGATATAAAATATACTGATAGTGCAGGAAATGATACGACTGTACAAAAATTAATAGAATTAGAGGAGGAAAATACAAATGAAATCTAAACAAATTATTACAATAATTGCAATTATTTTAGTAGTTGCACTAATAGGATGGTTAGGAATTGGATATTACCAAAAAGTATTTGTAAAAGTACAAAATCCAATAGTTACAATGGAAATAGAAGGATATGGAACAGTAAAAATAGAACTATACCCAGACATGGCACCAAATACAGTAGCAAACTTTATAAAACTTGCAAATAGAGGATATTATAATGGGCTTACATTCCATAGAACAATACCAGATTTTATGATACAAGGTGGAGATAAAAAAGGAGATGGAACAGGCGCAGTATATTATAGTGATTTAAAAGATGACGGAGAAGAAAAAGCATATACAATTGAAGGAGAATTTATTGCAAACGGATATAAGAAAAATACATTAAGACATGAAGAAGGAGTTATTTCAATGGCAAGAGGAGATTACTCTCAATATGGATTAACAACAGAAGGATATAATTCAGCAGGTTCTCAATTCTTCATTATGACAGGAGATAATTCAAGTTTAAATGGACTATATTCAGCATTTGGAAAAGTAACAGAAGGAATGGATATTATACACCAAATAGAAAATGTAGAAGTAGTAACAAGAGATTCATCTGCTACAGAAGGAGTAGATAAGCCAGTAAATCCACCAGTAATTACAAGCATAACAGTAGAGACATTTGGAGTGGATTACGGAATGCCAGAATTACAAGATGCATTTGATGTACAAAATTGGCTTATGCAAAGATATTTAACAAGTGCACAATAAAAGAAAATATCGTAGTAAAAAAGATGTAGTAATATAAAATTAAAAATTCCGTTCTCCAAGGCGTTTTAGCATAATTGGTTTTAAGAAATAACGTAACACACTATTACTTGCGATACAGAAATGTGACGCCTTTGGCTTACAGGTCGAACTCATTTTTAATTTTATATTACTACATCTTTAAACTATGTTGTATTACTATAATTGCAAAAAAACAAGCAAAACTGCTTGTTTTTTTGTTCCAAAAATTGTATAATAATGAACAATGTTAAAGAATTAGGAGATGATTAAATAATGCAAGTAAGTAAAGAAGAGATTATACATATTGCAAAACTAGCAAATATAAACCTAAAACAAGAAGAAGTAGATACATATTTAGGTCATTTAGAAGAAATTTTAAATTATGCTAATATTGTAAATAAAGCACCAATAGATGGTTTAAATGAAAGTATAGGTGTAAATGAAGCATATAATGTATTTAGAAAAGATGAGATAAAAACAAGTTTACCAAGAGAAGAACTATTACAAAATGCACCAGAAAAACAAGAAGGAATGTTTAAAATTCCAAAAGTAATTAATGGGTAGGAGCACTGTTGTTTAAGAATACATAGTAGGACATGACACCACTGTGCCCATAATCTATATATTATAAAATTAGGAGGAGACTAATGGAAATTTATGAATTAACAGTACATGAATTATTAGAGAAGTTAGATAAAAAAGAAATCACAAAACAAGAAATACTAGCATCGTATCAAAATAGAATTAAAGAAAAAGAAAACGATGTACAAGCTTTTATTACAATTACAGATGCTGAGGCAAAAGAGCAATTGGAAAAGAATGAAAATAACAATTCTAAACTTGCAGGAATACCTATTGGAATTAAAGACAATATCTGTACAAAAGGGGTAAAAACAACATGTGCATCAAAAATGCTAGAAAACTTTGTATCTCCATATGATGCAACAGTAATGAACAAGATAAATGATGAAGGAATGATAATGATTGGAAAGCTAAACATGGACGAATTTGCAATGGGGAGTTCAACAGAACATTCATATTTCAAAAAAACTAAAAATCCATGGAACTTAAACAAAGTACCAGGAGGTTCATCAGGAGGTGCAGCAGCAGCAGTAGCAGCAGGAATGGTACCTTGGGCATTAGGTTCAGATACAGGTGGAAGTATACGTCAGCCTGCATCATACTGTGGAATAGTAGGGTTAAAACCAACATATGGTTTAGTTTCACGTTTTGGACTTGTAGCATTTGCATCTTCTTTAGACCAAATAGGAACACTAACAAAAGATGTAAAAGATGCTAGCCTACTATTAAATGTAATTGCAGGACATGATAAAAAAGATACTACATCAGCTATTAAAGAGAAAAAAGACTATACACAAGCATTAAAAAATGATGTAAAAGGATTAAAAATAGGTGTACCAAAAGAATACTTTGGAGAAGGAATAGATGAAGAAGTAAGACAATCTATAAAACAAGCGATTGAAAAATATAGAGAATTAGGAGCAATAGTAGAAGAATGTTCTTTAAATGTTGCAGAATATGCACTTGCTACTTACTATATTATTGCTTGTGCAGAAGCAAGTTCTAATTTAGGAAGATTTGATGGAATACGTTATGGATACAGAACAAAAAATTATGAAAATTTAAGAGACATCTATCGTAATTCTAGAAGTGAAGGTTTTGGATCAGAAGTAAAAAGAAGAATTATTTTGGGTACATATGTACTTTCATCTGGTTATTATGATGCTTATTATAAAAAAGCACAACAAGTTCGTACTCTAGTAAGAAATGAATATGCTAAGAATTTTGAAAAATATGATTGTTTATTAACACCAATAGCACCAAATGTAGCCTTTGATATAGGTTCAAAAGTAAACAATCCATTAGAAATGTATTTAGCAGACCTTTGTACAGTTCCTGTTAATATTGCAGGGCTTCCAGGAATTAGCATTCCGTGTGGACTAAATAGTGAGGGCATGCCAATTGGTTTCCAATTAATAGGAAAGCCATTTGATGAAGAAACAATTTTAAATGTAGCATATACATATGAACAAAATACAGATTTTAGAAAAAATAAACCAGAGTTTAGAAATTAAGGAGGGAATAAAATGTCAAGAGAAGATTATGAAGTTGTAATAGGATTGGAAGTACATGCAGAGCTTTCTACCAAAACCAAAATATTTTGTTCCTGTCCTACAGAATTTGGTGGAGAACCAAATACACACTGTTGCCCAATATGTATGGCAATGCCAGGAACATTACCAGTATTAAATGAAAAAGTAGTAGAATATGCAGTACGTGCAGGTCTTGCAACTGGTTGTGGAATAGAACAAAACAGTAAAAATGACCGTAAAAATTACTTTTATCCAGATTTACCAAAAGCATACCAAATATCACAATTTGACCGTCCACTTTGCAAAAAGGGAAGTGTAGAAATTGAAAATGAAAAAGGAGAGAAGGTAACAATTGGTATTACTAGAATTCATATAGAAGAGGATGCAGGTAAATTAAACCACGATGAATTTGGAGGGGGAAGTTTAGTAGACTTAAACCGTGCAGGAGTTCCATTAATTGAAATTGTATCTGAGCCAGATATGCGTTCAAGTGTAGAAGCAGAAAATTATTTAAGAAAACTAAAATCAATTTTAGAGTATATAGAAGTATCAGATTGTAAAATGCAAGAAGGTTCACTTCGTGCAGATGTTAATGTTTCTGTTCGTAAAAGAGGAGAGACAAAATTAGGTACTCGTACAGAAATGAAGAATATGAATTCATTTCGTTCTATTGTAAGAGGAATTGAATATGAAATAGACCGTCAAATTGATGTAATTGAAGATGGTGGTAAAATAGAGCAAGAGACATTACGTTGGGATGATGTATCTGGAAAGACTTTTTCTATGAGAGATAAAGAAGATGCACAAGATTACAGATATTTTCCAGACCCAGATTTAGTAGCAATTCGTTTATCAGATGAATATATAGAAAATATTAGAAAAACATTACCAGAACTTCCAGAATCAAGAAGAGAAAGGTATATAAAAGATTATAACTTAACTGAAAGGGAAGCAAATTTATTAACAGCATCTAAGTATTTATCAAACTTATTTGAAAATACTTTAGCTATTTGTAATAACCCAAAAGCTACATGTAACTGGATTTTATCAGATATTTCAAGAATATTAAATGAAAAAGAAATCGAGCCAAATGAAATTCCATTTAATGAGTCTCATTTAGCAGAATTAATATCTTTAATAGAAAAAGGCACTATTAGTAGTGCTATTGCAAAAAAAGTATTAGAAGAATTATTTGAAAATGTTAATATGCCAAGTAAGATTATTGAAGAAAAAGGATGGGTTCAAATTTCAGATGAAGGAGCAATCAAAGAAGTAGTAATGCAAGTATTAAGTGAAAATGCACAATCTGTTGCAGATTTTAAAGCTGGAAAAGATAGAGCATTAGGATTTTTAGTTGGTCAAGCAATGAAGCAAACAAAAGGAAAAGCAAATCCACAAATGTTAAATAAGATGTTTGTAGAAGAAATGAATAAGATGTAAAACGAAACATCGCAAGGATTATCCTTGCGATGTTTGCTTTCCATATTCAGTTGTTATTTAAATTTTTTTAAAAACGTCGAACCAATAATTAAAGTTCTTCTTACTATTAAATGGATTAATGTAGATGTAGATATTCTTCTTTTTTGTAGTTTTGACTTTCATTAGAAGACCTCCTTAGAATATGTTTTTGTAGCAAATGCTCATGCTATACCTATATTATACCATAACGCTTTACATAAATCAAATTTCAGCAAATTTGTTTCTTTATTGTATCAATAGCAATACCACAAATAAAGAATTCTACTGCAAAAAATAGGCTTAAGCGAAATACAGATAATCCAGCATAATATAGATCTAAATTTGAATTTAATTCATATGTAATAAGTAATCCCATACTAATCATGCAAACTATAAAAGAAAAAATAAAACCATTATGCATAATTTTTTTTACCTTTTCTTCCATAGAATTAAACTTATCAATCAACATTTTCATCATATGTATATCCTCTTTTCTTTAAACACTCATAATATAATGTTAACATAAAAAAAGCTTAAAATCAAAGGTAATTCATGGAAAAACCTCTCGTTTTAATACGAGAGGTTTAAAAAACTATGCATAACTTTTTAAAATTTCCTATGCTTTTACAGCATTTAATTTCTTAGCTAATCTAGATTTTTTTCTAGCTGCTGTATTTTTTACTATAACACCTTTTGAACAAGCCATGTCAATTTTTTTGCTAGCTTCTACAAATAAGGTTTCAGCATTTTTAACATCTTTAGCATCTACTGCTTCTTCAAATTTTCTAACAGCAGTTCTATATCCAGATTTAATCATATTATTTCTTAATGTTTTCTTTTCAATAACACTTACTCTTTTAATAGCTGATTTAATATTTGGCATTAATTTGCACCTCCTTGTAATGTAAAATAAACTATAACGCATAATAGTCTATCACAAATATTAAAAATATGCAATACCCTAGTGACAATTTGTAAACAATTTTTTGTTATTGTTCAGAGGTAAAATATAATAGTATATTAAAATAAGATAAAAAACTATTATAAAAGCGATTACTAATTAATTACTATAATTTATTCTATGTTTATAAATTAGAATTTTATACTGAGCTCTAAATAGTAACCAATTTTTTGTATAAGAAAAAATTACCATATAAAATGTATTGACATTAAAAATAAAAAATGATAATATAGATAATACAGACACGATTTACTTAAAAAACATAATTTTTTAAGGTTAAATTAGTAAAAGAAAAAACGTAAAAGAGAGGCAGCTACTAGTTTTTTTATTTTAGAAAATAAAAAATAAAAATATTTTCAAGAAATGTGTTGACAAGTGAAAAGTGATGTAGTATAATACAAAACGTTCCATTAAGA
>CANOGC010000087.1 GCA_947565445.1 uncultured Clostridium sp.
GTACAAGCTTTATGCAGATGAAGGAATATCTGGAAAACAAATCAAACACAGAAAAGAGTTTCAACAAATGATGCAAGATGCTAAAGCCAAGAAATTCGATAAAGTAGTTGTAAAAGATGTAAGCCGTTTTGCTAGAAATACAGTAGATTTATTACAAAGCATAAGAGAATTAAAATCTTATGGAATAGAAGTAGACTTTTTAAATAATGGTGAAATCATGGAAGGTGGATCTGAATTTATACTAACTATTTTAGGAGCAATGGCACAACAAGAAAGTGCTAATATGTCTAAAAGAGTTAAATTTGGAAAAGACATTACAGCAAAAAAAGGAAGAGTGCCTAACATTGTTTTTGGCTATGATAAAATTCCAGATGAAAGATATACTTTAAAAATCAATGAAGAAGAAGCAAAAATTGTAAAAGAAATATTTGAAAGTTATGTATATAAAGGAATTGGAACAACTAAAATTGCTTGGGACTTAAATGATAGAGGAATAAGAACTAAAAAAACAAAATCAAAATGGGTGCAGACTTCTATTGTCAGAATGCTTAAAAATCCGATTTATACAGGACGAGTAACTAATAAAAAGAGCGAAGTTACAGATTTTATAACAGGAACTAGAAAAGATTTGCCAGAAGAAGAATGGATTATAGTAGAAAAGCCAGAGATGAGAATTATATCAGATGAACTATTTCGGCAGAGCTCAATGTTTACTAGAACAACGCTCAAACGAATTTAAACTAAACAATAAAAGAGAAAAAACAGAATATGTATTTAGTACACTTATTTATTGCAAACATTGTGGTTATTCATTTAGAAGAATAAGAAGAAAATACACAGAAGATGGTAAAGAATATATAAGATGGGTATGTAGTGGAAGAAACTCAATGGGAGTGGGGGCTTGTCCTAATACCACAGTAATTGATGAAGAAGAACTTTTAAATGCCATAAAGGAATATCTAAAAAGCATTATTTCAAATAAAAAGAACTTTATGAAAGCAGTTGAAAAAGAATTTGAAAAGATTACAAAATTAAGAGAGAACAATGAAAGAAGTGAAGAAAGTCTTTTACAAGAAATAGAAAAGGTAACAGTTAAAAAGCAAAAATATATGGAAATGTTCCAAAACGAAGTAATCAATATACAAGAATTAAAGAAATATACAAATCCATTAAATGAAGATATAGCAAGACTAGAAAGAGAATTAAAACTAATCACATCAGAAATAAAAGAAAAAGATGTACTAGAAAAAGAATTATCAAAAACAATAAGTACAGTAGATGATATATTAAATAATAAAACAATTACAAATGCAATGCTAAAAACAATTATAGATGTAATTGAAGTAGATAGTGATTCAAATGTAGAAGTAAGATTAAAATTATTAAATGAAATAGGCTCTACACTAGCTATTATTACAAATTTTAATGATATTAATTCTACCGTTCCTAAAAGTAACAACTGTACACAAAGATGTTAGTGAAAGATTACAAAAGATAAATCCTGTTTTAGCATTAGAGGTTAGAAAGATATTAGATGAGAATAAAGCTGAAAGGCACATTCGAGGAGGAATGGCAACTAAAATGAAATACAGTCATGATAAAGAACAAAATGTAGGATAACAAAAAAGATACTACTCTTTTATTTAAAGTAGTATCTTTTTGTTTTAGTGATTAAAGTTATTACGTTGTTGTTTTCTAGCTTTTCTGCACTTAGGGCATCTTTGTGGTTCATTTTCAAAACCTTTTTCAGCATAGAATTGTTGTTCTCCAACAGTAAATACGAATTCAGCACCACAGTCTTTACATACTAAAGTTTTGTCTTGTAATTCTTCCATGTATTTAGACCTCCTTTTTAGAATTCTATTTTAATTTTCTTGACACATATGATACATTCTAAAAAGAAGACAAATGCTTTCAAAATAATAAAATAGTTATAATGGTTTAATAACCAAAGCTTACTATAACACATAAAAATAAAATAAACAAGACAAAATTAGAAAATAAATATTTTTATACAAAAGACATTGACAAACAAAAACATATGTTCTAAAATAAACATGGTGATAATATGGAAAGACAAATTTTACATGTAGATGTAAATAATGCATTTTTATCTTGGACAGCAATTGACATGCTTCATAATGGTGAAAAAATAGATATTAGAACAATTCCAGCTATTATTGGAGGAGATGAAAGTAGTAGACATGGTGTTGTTCTAGCTAAAAGTATGAAAGCAAAGGAATTTGGTATAAAAACAGGAGAACCAATTTACCAAGCAAGAAAAAAATGTCCGAATTTGCAAGTATTTATGGGAGATTATAGTTCATATAAAAAACATTCTAACGAATTATATGAACTGTTACTAGAATATACAGATCAAATTGAACGTTTTTCAATAGATGAATGTTTTTTAGATATGACTTTATTTTTACCACCAAATGAAACACTATTAAATAAAGCATATGAAATAAACAGAAGAGTAAAAGAAAAATTAGGTTTTACAGTAAATGTAGGTGTTGCGAATAACAAGCTACTTGCAAAAATGGCATCAGATTTTACAAAACCAGATAAAGTACATACGTTATTTAAAGAAGAGATACCTAAAAAAATGTGGATACTTCCTATTTCAGAATTGTTTATGGTAGGAAGAAAAAGTATTCCTAAGTTAGAACAATTAGGAATTAAAACAATTGGAGACTTAGCAAAACAAGATGAAAAAATACTAATAAAACGATTTGGAAAACATGGGAAACTAATGTGGGAATATGCAAATGGTATAGATGAAAGTGAAGTTATATACATACAAGAACAACCCAAAAACATTGGAAATTCTATTACATTACCAGAAGATATTTATAATATTAATAAACTAAATGAGATATTACTTGCATTGTCAGAACAAGTGGCGTTCCGTTTGAGAAAGCATAAATTAAAAGCAAATGTTGTAAGTGTACAAATAAGAACAAAAGATTTTGCTAACTATTCTCATCAAAAAACATTAAGTACACCAACCAATATTACAAAAGAAATATATGAAGCAAGTAAAGAACTATTAGCAAGTTTACATCAAAATAGAGCAGTTAGATTAATTGGAATACAAACTAGTAAATTACAAGATAAAGATAGTATGCAATTATCAATATTTGAAGAAAAAACGAATGAGAAGCAAGAAAAAATAGAAAATGTAATGCATGAATTAAAGAAAAAATATGGGTATGAAACTATAACAAGAGCAGGAGAAATGAGGGTGAATAAACTATTAAATGTAAGAGAAGAAAAGGATGAATAAAATGTCGAAACTTGTCACTAAAAAATAGAAAATTCATATTATATCATATAGACACTTTCTAGTGTGTATAAGGAGGTGAAGTATGATGGATATGGAGCCAAAATGTTATTATGAAGAAATAAAATGCTGTTGTTGTAAAAAAAGATGCTGTGTTGATTTAATATTAACTATTCTTTTAGTTGCATTTGCATTTGTTTTAGGACTAATTATAGGAGCATTAACAGGAATATTAGTACTTTTAGGATTAGGAGCATTTATTGCAGTTGCTGTTATATTAGCATTATTAGTAGTTTTAAGAATTGTACAACTTGCATGTAGTAGAAAAGATAAAAAATGTTGCTAAACCGCTTAGTTTTAAGTCGTGTGTCAAAATTGACACACGGATACATAAGAAAAAATGCAAAAAGGATTGCAAAAAAATGTACTTTTATATATAATTAAGAAAAAATGAGGTAGAAAAATGAAATTAATAGATGGAAAAGAATTAGCGAAAAATATACGAAATAACTTAAAAGAAGAAGTTGAAGAATTAAAGAAAAAAGGAATTAATCCAAAGCTTGCAGTAATTATGGTAGGAGATGATAAAGCATCAGCTGTATATGTTCGTAATAAATCTAAAGCATGTAATGAACTAGGAATTGAGTATGAAGAGTTTCTCCTAAAAACAGAAACTACAATGGACGAGCTGTTAAGCTTAATTGATAAACTAAACAAAGATATTAACATTGATGGTATTTTGTTGCAGAGTCCAATACCAAAACATTTAGATATAAATGAAGCATTTAGAAGAATTGAACCTAAAAAAGATGTAGATGGATTTAATCCTGTAAATGTAGGAAAATTAAGCTTAAATCAAGATTGCTTCGTATCATGTACACCATATGGAATTATTAAGATGCTAGAAACTTATAATGTACCACTAGAAGGTGCACATGCAGTTATTATTGGAAGGAGCAATATAGTAGGAAAACCATTATTACAATGCCTATTAAATAAAAATGCGACAGTTACTATATGTCATTCAAAAACGAAAAACTTAGAAGAAGTAACAAAACAAGCAGATATTTTAATAGCTGCAATTGGAAAACCAGAATTTGTAACAGCAAATATGGTAAAAGAAGGTGCTTGTGTAATTGATGTGGGGATTAACAGAACAGAAGAAGGCAAACTATTGGGGGATGTAAAGTTTGACGAAGTATCTGAAAAAGCATCATGTATAACACCAGTGCCAGGGGGTGTAGGACCGATGACTATAGCGATGCTTATGGCAAATGTAGTAAAAGCAACACACTATAGAGAAAATTAAAAATGGGGGAAAAACAAAGGGAGCTTTAACGCTACCTTTGTTTTTTTTGTCGTTATATTATCATAGTACGCTGTTTCAAGCTAAGATGTAGGGGCGAGCATTGCTCGTCCGTGTGGTGAAGCCACTTTTCTTATATAAAATTTATTAAGGAGGTAAATGTATGAATGAGCAATGTTATTGGATATGGTTATCAAGAATAGAAGGATTAGGGCCAATAAAAATCAAACAATTATTAGAAATATATCAAACTCCAGAACAAATTTGGAAACTATCTAAAAAGGAATTAGTAGCTATAAAAGGAATTGGAGAAAAATTAGCAGAAAAAATACTAGATATGAAATATAAAGAAAATTTAAGTAAGTACTTAGATTATATGCAAAAGTATGATATAGGAATAATTACAATACAAGATAAAGATTATCCAGAAAAACTAAAAAACATATATGATTCGCCAGTTATTTTATACTATAAAGGAAATAAAGCGTTAATAAATCATAGTAAAATAGTTGCAATGGTAGGATGTAGAGAGTGTAGCGAATATGGAAAACATATAAGTAAAAAATTTTCATATGAACTAGCAAAAAAAGACATATGTATTATTAGCGGAATGGCAAAAGGAATAGATAGTTATTCTCATTTAGGGTGTATAGGAGCAGGTGGAAAAACAATAGCCGTTTTAGGCAGTGGAGTAGATCAAATTTATCCAAAAGAAAATACTATTTTATATAATCAAATTTTAAAAACGGGAGGGTTAATTTTATCAGAATATGTAATAGGAACTAAACCAACAAAGCTAAACTTTCCAGCAAGGAACAGAATTATTAGTGGATTAAGTGATAGTATAATTGTAGTAGAAGCAAAAGAAAAAAGTGGAACATTAAATACAGTAGATTTTGCATTAGAACAAGGAAAAGATGTATTTGTAATACCACGGAAACATCACAAGCACTAATTCTGTAGGAACAAATGAATTAATAAAACAAGGTGCAAAATGCATAACGTGTGTAGAAGATGTAATAAATGAAATGAGCGAGTTTTGAAAATAAAATATAGTAGAAGAATTAGAAAATATGTGATCACAAATTGTGACCAGTTCAAAATTATAAGATATAAATAATTTCAAAGAATAGTTAAAATTTTAAAGGAAATTGCAAAATTATGAAAGGTTAGAAAATAAATAGATACAAAAATAG
>CANOGC010000088.1 GCA_947565445.1 uncultured Clostridium sp.
TTTGTTTCTTTTTCTTCTTTTTGTGTATTGTTATTTTCATCTTTTTCATCTGGTATTATAAAGTTTAATATAATTCCTGCTATAGCTGCAAGACTCATTCCAGAAATTGATACAGCTATTCCATTTCCTGTAGAAATTGAGAATGCAGCTCCACCAAGTCCAAGAACTAGCATTGCAGAAGCAACTATTATGTTTTTATTTTTGCTAAAGTCTACTTTATTTTGAATTAGAACTTTTAATCCATTAACTGCAATAAATCCATATAATAGAAGTGAAACTCCTCCAAGTACTGGATTTGGTATAGTTTGAACAAGTGCTGTAAACTTGCCAAAAAATCCTAAACATATAGCTATAATTGCCGCAAGCCCTATTACCCAAACTGAAGCTATTTTTGTCATTCCAACTACTGAAGTGTTTTCACCATATGTTGTGTTTGCAGGTCCTCCTAAAATTCCTGCAACAAATGTTGCTATTCCATCTCCCATAAGTGTATTTTCAAGTCCTGGATCTTGTAATAAGTCTTTTCCTATAATTGTTGAAAGTGCTTTATGATCTCCTATATGTTCAGCCATTGTAACTAACGCAATTGGTGCCATTGTTAAAGCAATTCCTAAATTTGGTGTATAATTTACAAATGGAACATAGAAATTTGGAAGTTGAACCCAATCTGCATTAGCTATTGCTGTAAAATCTATTAATCCTAGCACACAAGCTGAAATATATCCTGCAATAATTCCAATTAAAAATGGAATTATTTTTATAAATCCTTTTGCTCTTGTCATAATTAGTGATGTAACTAAGAATGTAATAAGTGCAACAACTGGACCTTTCCATTCTATTCCAGATACTATTTCTCCTCTTACTGAAACAGTAGAATCAAATATATTTCCAACTGCAGATGTTGCAAGTCCTAAACCTATTATCATAATCATTGGTCCTATTACAATTGGTGGTAAAAGTTTATCTATCCATTTTTTACCAGCAAATCTCACTATAAGTGAAACTATGAAATATACTATACCTACTACCATTATTCCTGTCATAGCTCCAGCAATTCCATTATTAATTCCGCCACCATTACTAGCTCCAGCAATATATGCTGCTATAATTGGTGAAATAAATGCAAATGAGCTTCCTAAAAAAACTGGTGATTTTGCTTTTGTACAAGCTATGTAAATAAGTGTTCCTATACCAGCTGTCACAAGAGCTACTGCAATTGAAAGTGCTTGTCCTTCTACTCCAGCAGCAGCAATTCCGCTATTTACTAAAATTGGTACTAAGATTGTTGCACCAAACATTGCAAACACATGTTGAAATGCAAGTATTATCCATTTTAGTATACTTGGCTTTTCGTTTACGTCTAAAACTAATTTTGTTTCATTCATTTTTATTCCTCCTAATATTTTCTTCTTGGGCTTGTAAAATAAAATCACTAAAACATAGTTTTAGTGATTAATTGATATATAATAGGAAAATTGTAGTAAATGCAAAAACTAGCAAAGTAACTTTGCTTATTACTGTTTTAGTAGATTTTACATTTTCTACAAAATTTTTCATTTTCTTACACCCTAAAAGATAGTACTACAATTTCCATAAAAATTCAAGTGCTTTTTTATAATTTTTTAAGATTTTTTGTACTAGATAATGGTATTAGATAAAAAATCTTCAAAGATTTTGATGCAGAGCATTTGTAGGGGCGAGCATTGCTCGTCCGTCTTCGAAGAAATTACTTAATGACTATGTAATTATGGTAAACCATATACATATGATTAGCAATAAATAAGCAATACAACAATTCTATAAGTAAAATAGTATAATAGTAATTCTATGTAGAGGACGAGCAATGCTCGCCCCTACAACGGTTACATTATATTTTAAATCCCACTAAAATCAAACTCTGGCACATACGCTTCTTCGTGTTCTCCTAATTCTTGTATATACCCATTTTTTAGGTCTAAAGAATATAAATATTGTTCTACTTGTTTATATTCTTTTTTATTTAGCTTCCTATTTATCAGCTCATCTTCTTTTGCTTTATATGTAGGAAAATATTGTGCCATAACACTTACATATATATCCTCAGGCATATTTTCTTTTATCCATTTTAAAATATGTTTTGTATTTAATATATGATTTGGCAATACTAAATGACGTATAATAACTCCTTTTTGAATAATTCCATCTTTATTAAAAACAGCTCCTCCTACTTGTTTATACATCTCCTTTATAGCACTTGTTGCAATTTCAAAATAGTTATCTATTCCAGAATATTTTTTTGCAGTGTCATTACTATAATACTTTAAATCTGGTAAATATATATCTATATATCTATTTAACAGCTCAATAGTTTCTTTCTTTTCATATCCATTTGTATTATATACAATTGGAATATTTAATCCATTTTTCTTTGCAATATCTAATGCTTCTATAATTTGGTATACATATGAAGTAGGTGTAACAAGATTAATATTATTAGCACCCTTTTTTTGTTGTTTTAAAAAAATTTCTGCCAAATGCTCTACTGTAATTTCTTTTCCTTTTTGAAATTGGCTAATCTCATAATTTTGGCAATACTTACATGCCAAATTACAATTTGTAAAAAATACTGTTCCAGAACCATTTTTTCCACTAATACATGGTTCTTCATAATAATGTAAAGATGCTAATGCAATTAACAACCTATTATCTGAGTTACATCTTCCAACTTTACATTCTAATCTATTTACCCCACAATTATGTGGACATAATTTACATTCTTTTAAATTTTCTACCATATCTCTTCCTCTAATTGTTACATGCCTTATAATTAATCACTTAATCTTACAACTACTGTACCATCTATTATTTTTATACTATCTTTTTCTGGATAGTATTTCATATTTTTAAATTCTTCAGAATTTAGTAGTTCTTCTCTTTCCCATTCACTCACTAAATTTAAGTTTACTCCTTCATATTCATATAATATTTTTCTCCAACTATCTAAATTTCCCCACCATATAGTTGATTTGTTTGCTATAAACCCCCATGTTCTATCAAATATTTTTTTTGCTTCTATTGAAGTATTTTTTCTACTTAAATATGTATTATTTTCTAGCCCTCCTAAAAATAATACTGGCATATCTTGTGTATATTCATCTAACCCCTCTATTTGTGTTACTATTCTAGAAACTGCCCCCTCTGTTTGATTTTGCATAGATTTCATGGCAATATATGAAGCGTTATCTTGCCATATGTAGTTCCACATAATAATTAAACTGCAAATTGTTACAGTATATTTAAAAATTTTAGATATTGTTGTTTTAGGTAGTATTTCTATTATTTTTAAAAATATTGGAAATATGTATACCATAGAACATGCCATAAGTATATGAATATCTACATCTGGTACCATTATTTCTATTATTCCAAAACATACTGGTGCTATAATGATAAAGATTAATGTAAGTATTGTGTTTGTTCTTTTTTCATATACTTTGTTTTTTATTATAATATATATTGTAGAAACTAGCATTACTCCAAATATTATAATATAAAATATATTTGTGTTCCATATTGTATTTGGTATCATGTTGTCTGTAAAATAATAATCAAAGAAACTTCTGTATGCTTCTGGCAATAGTTGTGGTAAATTTAGTAATGTTTCTAGACCTATAGAATTTGCGCCACTGTAACTACTTACTGGTAAGTTCCTAATTGATAATACTATGTGTGATAATGCATAAAATAGAATTATACCTAATGTTCCCATCACTATATATTTAATTATACTAATAAATATCTGTTTCTTTTCTTTTTTATTTAGTGCATCTATTATTAAAGTAGCTATGCATAAAACCATTGTTACAGATAAATATGTTTGATACATCCCCATCGAAAGTGCTACTAATAAAGCACTTATTGGTATTACCCAATTTCTATTTTCGTTTTTTCTAACTATATAAACAGCAAGTGTTGCTAAAAGCATTCCTAATATATATGCATCTGAACAGTAAAAAAATGTTAAAGTTGCTGATATGTTTGGTGCTACCGCAAATATTATAGCTGTAATATACTTAAAGTATTTATTGTTTATTTTAAATATGTCTATTACTAAAAGCACTGTTATACCTAAAAGAATACTACTTATTAGTGTTACTATTACTGGTGATACAATATATCCCTTTACTCCTTGCACAAAATCTAGCCCAAATCTTAGTAACATAGATTCCCATACATCTGCTTGATGATACATGCTATTTATTAGGGTATCTGCTCCAGTTATCATTAATGCATAAAGTGAAAAATGTACTATCATGGCTGTTATTATAGTAATCCAAAATGGTTTCATTTTTTCTTTATTATATTTAATTTCTAAATTTATTTTAAATAATTTTTTTATTGCTTCCATTTTATACCTCCAATCAATTATTACAAATTATACCAAAATTTGTAAATTAAAACAATAATTTTACATATTTTTTTACTCATCTAACTAATAGATAATGGTTTTCTAAGAAAAAATTATTAGACCCCCCAGTCACCTATCGGTGACAGCCCCCTTAGATAAAGAGTCCTTTATTCTACTATTTTAGACTAGAATAGTTTATTTAAAGAGTAGAGAAAAGCCTCTTTTACTTAAGTGAGGTGGCTCGCGAAGCGAGACGGAGGTTTTTTTTTTTTAAGTTTATAAAAGAATCCCATTCATTCTTCTTATTAAAAAGTCACTAGAGCATATTTATAGAAGATTTATGTTCATAAAACTATTAACTAGATGTTGAGTACTAGCTCTTTAACTTAAAATAGCGTATGTACTATTTCAAAAAAATTAGTAAACAAGATAGCATCTACTAATTTTAATTAATAAGACATATCAAAACATATCAAAACATATTAAGATATCTAGCACTTGATAAAAGTGTATCTACCACTACAATTCCAATTGCAATATTGACAAAAGTTATTTGTGTTTTAGTAGAAATTTTCTTTAATAATTTTGCTACTACTTTTTCCATAAGTGGATGAACCCAGTGAATAAAAGCAAGAGCAATAAATCCCCATGCAAAAGAAAACGATAAGGTAATTCTTCCATTTAGATTCATAAAATGAGTTGCATAATCCCACCAACGTGCTGAAAATAGTGCTTCTAATGCAAATCCTACAAAATATTCAAAAATTGAAAATACAATTGCAGAATAGAAAAATAGTTTTAATGGGTTAGATTTGTATTTTTGTAAGCAACTAATTAAAATAACTGCTCCCCACCCATAAATTGGACAAAGTGGTCCATATAAAAAACCTCTTTTAACAAAATGGCCTAAAGTTCCTATAGCATAAAATGTTTCTAATAGCCACCCAACAAATGCATATATAAAAAAATAAAATGCTAAATACTTAATACTTATTTTCTTATCCTCTAATTTTTCCATAATTCCCCCTAATAATACATGTATAATATCAAATTTTCTTTAAAAAGTAAATGCTATTTAAAAAAATTAACAAAACCTAAAAAAAATTTATCAAAAAGTATTGACAAACAATATATTTACCCTTATAATTTATTAATGTTGGTAGAAAATATGCAGGTGTAGTTCAATGGTAGAATTCCAGCCTTCCAAGCTGGCTATGCGGGTTCGATTCCCGCTACCTGCTCCAGCGCCCTTAGCTCAGTTGGTCAGAGCAACCGGCTCATAACCGGTGGGTCCAAGGT
>CANOGC010000089.1 GCA_947565445.1 uncultured Clostridium sp.
TATGGTATGACAGATACAATGGGAAGAATGCACTCAGATGCACAATTTGCAGGTTCATCATCAGTTCCAGCTCACGTTGAAATGATGGGATTAATTGGTATGGGTAACAACCCAATGGTTGGATGTACAGTATCTGTAGCAGTTGCAATAGAAGAGGCTATGAAATAGATATATATATATGAAAGCTATGTAAAATAATTGCATAGCTTTTATAGTGCGAGATAAAAAAGAGGTGTAAAAAAATGAAAGTATTAGTTGCTACAAAGAATAAAGGAAAAATAGAAGGTGCAAGAAGGGCATTATCAAGGTATTTTGATAATATTGAAATTGAGGGTATACCAGTAGAATCTAAGGTAAGTGAAGAACCTGTAAATGAAGAAATATATATAGGAGCCAAGAATAGGGTAAAAAATCTAAAGTCATATTGTAAACAAAATAACATAAAAGCAGATTTATATTTATCAAGTGAAAGTGGAATATATAACTCATTAGGGAGATGGATGATTACAAATCTTGCAGTTATAGAAGATAATAATGATTTTGAAAGCTATGGAACAAGCGCATCTTTTCCAGTGCCAGAAAGATTAGTACAAGATATTATTAATACAGATTTAAGTCAAGTAATGAACTCTATTTTTTATGAAGATAACGAAAGACATAATAAAGGTGGGGCAATTCAAGCGTTAACACATGACCAAATATCTAGGATAGATTTAACAGAGAGTGCATATATAATGGCTTTAACAAAATACATTAACGGAAATGTTTGGAAATAAAATAAGAAAGGCATTTCGATTAGCTAGTTTTCGGAGTATGTACTAACATTTTGCTCAAGCAGATTAAGATAACTGAACCTTGTTGTTGTATAAAAATCTGCGATTTTTCCTATATAATAGAAAAAGGAAACTAAAATGTTATTTATAAGGTTCTCTTTTTCTATTAGACAACTTTTGAACTATTTTTATCGAAGCGTTCAATAGCTTCGACATCTTTAAAATATTCTGAGTTAAAGAAATCTTTTAATTCTATGTTTAATCCCTCACAAATATGAATAATAGAACTAACAGAAAGCTCTTTTACTTTTCCTCTTTTACAATCACTAATAATAGAATTGGAAATTCCAGCACGATATGAAAGTGCATATACACTTAATCCATATTGTTTTAGAAGTTCACTAATTCTTAAATTAATTGCATCAGATATTATCATAAAATTACCTCCGTTAAGTAAAAGTATAGCAAAAGAATTTAAAAGACTATTTGGAAATTTCCGAACACATTAAAGATTTTGCATTATAAATAATAGTATGATATAATGTCAAAATACAGATGAAAAATATATAATAATTAGAAAAGGAAAGGTGAAAAATATGAAAAAGAACATATTATTATGGGGGATGATAGGGATAATATTTATTGGATTTTTATTAGTAATAATTTTTATGATATACAATCCTTTAAATAATGAAAAGCAAAAAAGCAAAGTAATAAATTATGATGAGTTTGGGACATATACACCATTAGAGCTATTAGAAGAAGATTACAATTTTGAACAAGCATTACAAGACAAATGTTTTATTATAAGCCATAAACAAGTATATAATATGGAAAAATTAAATGATTTTATAGAAAATACAGATATAAATAGCGAAAATCGAATTTCAGATTTAATTAGAATTGTTCATTATACAAAAGAAGGTAATATGTTAATAACAGATGTATGTTATAAAAAGTATCAAAATATATATGTTGTAGTGACAGATAATACGATGGATAAATTTCTAGAAAACGAAAAAAAGAATAGAATAACAAAGAATGATTTTCCAGGTAATATATATGGAATTGAACAAATAGACGATAAAGAATATATAAACATAATATTAAAAAATGCAAATGAACAAGGAACAAATTTATATGAGGACTATAAAATTGCAAGCTATTTAAAAAATGCTAAAATTAATGAAACTGGTCCAAGTTTTGTAGGAACAATTGAAAAAATAAAGGATGAAACAATACTAGTAAAAACAGATGATGTAGAGATGAAGGAAATAAGCGATAAATATATTTTTGAGATTCCTAAAATACAAGAGAAAAATCAAAGCCAAAACCAAATTAAAAATCAAAAGCAAGACAGCCCAAAACAACAAGAAGAACTAAAATTAGAATTAAAAGAAGGAGATAAAATATTAGTTACATATGGAGGAGCAATACGAAACACATATCCTGCACAGATAGATGTAGTAAAAATACAAAAATCAGATGAAAGTTTATAAATATGTAGATTAAGGCTAGCATATGTTGCTAGTCTTATCTAGTAATTATGATAAGATAAAAAAAGTCTATTATATTGCTAAAATAGGTTAAATATGCTAAAATAAATACATTACAAAGGAGGATTTTTATATGAGAAGTATGGCAAGTTATTTATTATTAATATTTATGGTAATATTTTGGGTATTTAGATTAATAGTAGCCTTTACATCAAGTATAGGTCAAGATATAGGTTTTGCACCAATGAATATAAATGTGGAAATAGTTTTACTATTTATTACTTTAGTTTCAATTGCATTAGTAGGAAAAAGAAAACTAATAGGAGCGATTCTTTATTTAGTATCATATGGTTTTTATTTTGGAGTAGATTTATATAATATTGTTATGGGAATTTTAGCAGGTTCAAATACAATTGCAAGTTACTCTAATGCTATGGCCTCTTTTATTGGTGTTGTATTGCCAGTTTCAGTATTTTTTAATATGTTAATAGATAAAAATAGGACAAACCATCCAGTAGATAAGAAAACAGATTGGTTTTATAAAAATGAACAATTTGATAGAAAATTAGATGAAAGAGCTGATAAAAATCAATATCGTAATTATTAATATTTTAGGAGAAATAGAATGACAAAATATTTAAAAGAAGAAATAGATGAGTATGCTATTGCTAAAATTACAAATGACTTAAAAAAAGGTAAAATTGTTGTTTTTCCAACAGATACAGTTTATGGGATTGGGACTAATGCTTATAATGAAGATGCTTGTAAGAGAATTTACGAAATAAAAGGAAGACCTAAAGCTAAACCATTAACTGTTTTAGTTTCAGATATTTCGATGTTAAGGGAAATGGTAGATGATGTAAGTCTTATAGAACAAAAGTTAATAGATACTTTTTGGGCAGGACCATTAACTATAAAATTTAAGAAAAAATATGGTGTTTTACCTGAGATTGTTTCCGCAGGAGATGAATATGTAAGAATTCGACTTATAGATAAAGGTATTGTTTCTAAACTTATTAAAGAATCGGGTGTTCCTATTGTTGCTCCTAGTGCAAATATTTCAGGTAGCCTTACGGGAACAAAAATAGAAAATATTATTAATGAATTAGGTGAAAAAGTAGATTATATACTAGATTATGGAGATATAGAAAGTGAAGAAGTATCTACTATCGTTCAGGTAGAAGGAGAAGAAGTTATTATTATAAGAGAAGGAAAAATAAAGAAAGAAGAATTAGAAAAAGTAGTAAAGGTAAAGGGGTAAACTATAAACAAGGATGTGAGAACAATGGAACAAGATATAAGTAAAACAAATATCAATTGGTATCCAGGGCATATGGCAAAAACTAAAAAACAAATTATAGAGGATTTAAAACTTATTGATATTGTAATTGAGTTAATAGATGCTCGTATACCAATTTCAAGTCAAAACCCAGATATAAGAGAAATGGTAGGAAATAAAAAGAAAATTGTACTTCTAAATAAAAGTGACTTAGCAGATGAAAAAGAAAATATAAAATGGGTAAAATATTTTGAAAAAGATGGAACAGAAGCCATTTTAACTGATTCTAATTCTGGAGTAGGAGTTCAAGAATTAGTAAGAAAAATAAAAGAAATAGCAAAAGAAGACTTAAGCGAAATGGCTAAAAAGGGAAGAGTAGGAAAGTCTATAAGAGTGATGATTTTAGGTATTCCAAATGTAGGAAAATCCTCTTTAATCAATAGAATATCAAAAAAAACTTCAGCAGGAGTAGGAAATAAACCAGGTTTTACAAAACAAACACAATGGATACGTTTATCAGATAATATTGAATTACTAGACACACCAGGAGTTTTATGGCCAAAATTTGAATCTAATGAAGTAGCTCTAAACTTATCTTTTACAGGAACAATTAAAGATGAAGTATTAGAAAAAACAGAAATTGCATTTTATTTAGTAAAGCATTTATTAGAAAATGAAGAAGAAAAACTATTGGAAAGATACAAGCTAACAAGAGAAGATATTAACAATATAAGAGAAAATGTGCAAAACAGTAATGAACAAATTGCAGAAATTGTGAATTTAATTGCAAAAAAAAGAGGTGCTATTATTTCAGGAGGGCATATAGATGAAGAAAAAGTAGCAGGAATTATTATAGACGATTTTAGAACTGGAAAAATGGGAAGAATAACACTTGAAAAAGCAAATTAGGAGGAAATTTTGGGAACAATTTTAAATTCTTTTAAAAAGAAAGAAAAAGAAGAGGTAAATTTAATGTCACCTTTAGTATGGGCATATGTAGGAGATGCAGTATATGAGCTATATATTCGTAATTACTTTATAAATACAACAAAATTAAATGCTCACAAATTACATATAAAATCAATTTCATATGTAAAAGCAAGTGCACAAGCAAACATATTAGAAAAGCTAATGCCTAGTTTAACTGAGGAAGAAAAGGACATAGTAAGAAGAGCAAGAAATACACGGAAACCATCATATAGCAAAAAATGCAAGTGTAGCAGACTACACACATGCAACAGCATTTGAGGGAGTAATAGGATATTTGTATCTAGTAGGAGAAGAGGAAAGATTAAAAGAAATTCTAGAAAAATGTATTTTCTTAAATTAATTGATTTTTTAAATAAAAAAATGATATAATAATAACATAAATCTATTATGAGAGGTGTTATATGTCTATAGAAAAACAAAAATTGTATAATGAAATTGAAACATTACCAGAAGAACTTACTAGTCAAGTTATTAATTTTATTGAATATTTAAAATTATCATTCATAGATGCAGAAGCTCCAGAAAGTGTAACAATAAAAAGTAAAAAAGATTTAAAAGAAAAGCTACAAAAAGGATTAGATGATATAAAAACAAATAGAATATATTCTTTAGATGAAGTTTTTGCTAAAATAGATAATATATAAAAGGCTGGAGCAAATATTATGAAAAAATATATTGTGGAGATTTCAGAAACTGCTGAACAAGATTTAGAAAATATTATTTTGTATCTTAGATATAATTTAGCAGGAGATATTATAGCAGATAAATACAAGATTTTATTTAAACAAGAATTGAAAAATTTGGAAGATATAGCAGAAAGTATGCCTATTCTAGATGAAGAGTTAACTGGTCATAAAAACATTAGAAAAGTCAATGTAAGAAATTATATAATATTTTATACAGTAGATGAAGAAAATTCTAAAGCATTAGTATTAAGAATAGGTCATGCTTTTATGGATTGGGAAAAATATTTAAAAGAGGAATAGATTATAAGTTATAGTGTAAATAAAAAACATCTCAAAATACAGTAATGTAAATTGAGATGTTTTTGGATGAAAGTCAATAGTTGGGGTGGAAAACTTTTAAAGTTTTCTGCCTCAGCTTT
>CANOGC010000090.1 GCA_947565445.1 uncultured Clostridium sp.
GGGAATTATACCCCTAACAATAACAGTTCACTGAACTGTTATTGTTTCGATTAAAGATAATATATGGAAAGAAATCAATGTTGAACATTGCCAATATTCTTCTTGTAAAAACTGCTTTAATTGTGAATTTTATAGAAGAAGAAATCTTATGAGAAATGTTAATGGTGCTATTATCTGTAATCATGATTTATTAATAGAAGATTTATCAAGAGACTTAGGACTTTATAAGAAAAATCTATTTAAAAATGTTGCTTTTATTGTATGCGATGAAGCACATAATCTCGAAAGTAAAATTCGTAATGCCAAAACAAAAGAAATTAAAATAAACTCTGTAAAAGAACCATTAAAAAATGCCATAATACTTTTAGAAAAGAAAAATAACTATGAATATAGTTATAATAAAATTATGGAAATTTTAGATAAATTACTAGAACATATCAATCAAAATGTTTTAGTTGAAATAAAAGAATTAAACAATAGTGGTATTGATGTTGAAGATTGTAATGGTTTAGAATTTCATTTTGATAAAGTTATTCAAGACTTATCAACAAAAATTGCTGATTTAATAGAAGATATAAATAATTCAGTACAATTATTCTCAAATAAAAATACAGAGGATTTAGAAGAACAATTATATGAATATAATGAAATGTTCAAAATTCTAGCAAGTGGAAATAAGGGAAAGCACTTATTCTGGATAGAAAGAAAAGGAAAAAAGAATGTAATTTATTATGCTCCTAAAAATATTAATGAAATTGCATACAATTTATTCTTTTATAAAGATGAAATTAAACAGTTAATAAAATCTCTTAATAAAACATTTATTTTTACATCAGCAACTTTAAGTACAAGTAAAAATGATTATAGCTACTTTTTAGATAATATTGGAGCTACTGAAGTAAAATCAGAATTAACTATTGAAGAATCTTATAAATCACCTTATGATTATGATAATAATGCTTTATTATATAGTTGTAGTGATATTGCTAATCCTAAAGATAAAAATAAGTACTTAGAACAATTAGTAGAAAAAATAAAAGAATTGATTATTATGACAAATGGAAAAGCATTAGTATTATTTACTTCAAAAAGTGATATGAAATATGTTTATGAAAAAATTGGAAATAAAATAAATGATATTAATATTTATATTCAAAACGATGGTTCATCACAAAATATAGTAAAAGAAAAATTCAAAAAAGATATAAATTCAGTATTGTTTAGTACTGGAATATTTTGGGAGGGAATTGACATAAAAGGTAAATCTTTATCCAATTTAATTATTGCACGATTACCTTTTCCTGTGGTCGACCCAATTATGGAATATAAAAAAAGTTTATATGAGAATGGTTTTGCCAAAGTTTACATTCCAGAAATGCTAATCAAGTTAAAGCAAGGTGTTGGTAGATTAATAAGAAGTGAAACAGACAAAGGAATCGTTTGCATACTAGATTCAAGAATGGATAAATATAAGAAAAGTATAAGAGAGGCAATTCCTATAAAAAACTTTGTTTATAATATAAAAGATGTAGAAAAATTTATTAAAAAAAATAAAATAGACAAATAAAAAATAGGTTTTCCCAAAAGTTTAAGGAAGAACCTATTTTTTTATTTTTATCTTTAGAAATTTCAAAATTAAAAACTATATATATTTATTAATATTAAAAAGTAATATCTTTTATACTCTTAATTCTAACATTTACGTAAAACTTTCGGAAGAACTATTATAAATTAGTTTTTATAATTATTCAACCACACCTTATGTTATTGCGAAACTTTCTATTTATTAAAAATCAAAATTTATATTTTCAGACAACTAATGAGAAATTTATAAAAATATGAATAATCAATTCACTATTTTCTTTTTCCATAACTACATAATTTAGAGTACACCACTAAATATTTATAAATATCATCTTATTTACTAAATTATTTTACTAAATTATTTTAAAATAAATAATTTAAAAAAAAACATATAATTGGGATAAAAACTACTAATAATATTTTCATTATTGTAATTTTAACTATTTCTATTTTATTAAAGCCTAACATATAATATAAATAATTAGTCTTCTTCTCATCAATAATAATATTAATAACAGATATTAGTAGTATAACAATAAACAAAAATTTTAATGTAAATATAAAAACTTCAAATATTTTGATTACATTCTTATAATTATTACTATCTTTTTGTTTCTCCATAACTTGTACTGATGTATTATATTTCTTTTCTATATCAGACTTTACTTTATCTGCTTCAAACCAATTTTTTAACTTTATAAAATAAACATAACTATTTTCTTCTATATCTAACAAATCATAAAGATTCTTATTTAAAATTATATTACCTTCTCCGCTCAAAGTGTATTCAATGTCATAATCATTATATTTACACACTAATTTATTTTCCATTTCATTAGTAAATATCGGGTTACTTGTAGAAATATATACATTTGTTAATGACGTATTACAATCTATTTCAATTGTTTGATTATAATTTAAAATTTTATCATCATCAAATGAAATTTTTAATGGAGCAGAAAATTTTATATATGATTCAGCATAAAATTCATTGCCTAAATCCATATAATAATTTTTTGCTCTAAATAAAACAATAAATAAAGTACTAATAATTAGAAATATAATAAAATATACATTTGTAGATTTTTTTCTAAAGAAACTTTTATAAATCATGCGTTACCCTCCAAAAGCAACTCAGAAATATTATGTTTCAACAATCTATTACAATTTTTATTTGTAAAAATTGTTATTAAAATTAACAAAAATATCATAGTAAGTATTATATACAGTATAGGAATTTCCAAAATATAACTATTATATGTTACTTCTGCCAACAGATTATATGATAAATATTTTAAAGCTAATAAATCTTTGTAATATCTCTATTTTCATAACCAAAAGATTTTAATAATCCTATATTATTTACTCTATTATATATTTTCTTTGTAATAAAACTATATATTATACAAATTGAAATAAAAATAACTATAATAGCAACAAAAATAGGCACAGTATATAAGATATTTAGAAATTCAAGATTAATTTTAAATAGTTCTTCATATTCAATTCCTATTTCAACGAATTTATCTTTAACAGACTGCAAATTTTTTATATCATCAACTACAACAATATAATCTTCATATTCTTTATTTTTTGTTGAAACAACATTCCCTTTTTCATCATAGTCAACAAGACGAAACATATATTTTTGAGAAATTTTATCATATGTTTCAATATTTACATAACAAGTATTAGCTTCTTCCATATATTTATTTTTATAAGTACCAACTATATCAAGAAAAACTTTTTCATCTATATTATCCTCATTATTTGAATTGACCATAATTTTTTTATTAACAATATTTTTTCCATTTAAAAATTGTTTACTATATAATTTATCGTCATATTCGTGCGGATAAAAATAGTGGGAACAAATCATTTCATTATTAGTTGTTATATTTTTTCCAGACATTATTTTAATATCATCATTTATTAACGCTTTTATTAAAATTATACCATCAGACAATTCATCTTCAAACTCCTTAGCCTCAAATCTTTCTGACGATATATACTTATTACTAAAAAAATATTTAATATTATCAACTTCATTTATTTTTTCTTCTACTTCTTTGGAATTAAAAACATATAAACTTCTACCTGTTTCTGAATTATAGATTTCATTTTTGTTATTTTTAGAAAAATTAATTATAGTAAAACAAGTAAATAAAATCAAAAAAATAACAACAATAATAAAAAACAAAATAATATTTCTAGTTTCTAATAATCTTTTTTTTATTAAGAAAAATATATCTGTAAATTTCATTTTAAAGTCAACTCTCCTTTTTCTATATTCATAACTATATCAGCGTATTTTATAACTTCGTTACTATGAGAGACGACTATAACACATTTGCCATTTTTTGATAATTTCTTTAATTCTTCAAAAATTATTTTTTCGTTTTCAACATCAAGATTTCCTGTAGGTTCATCTGCTAAAATAATTGTAGGATTATTAGCGAGAGCTCTTGCTATTGCTATTCGCTGCTGTTCTCCTCCAGATAATTCTTTAGGTAAGTGACTAGCTCTTTCTAACATATTTACTTTTTTTAATAAGTCTAAAGCTATGTTTCTTCTTTCGTTTTTTTTAATTTTATTATTTATTATCATTGGTAACATTACATTTTCTAGTGATGTCATATGTTCATCTAAATAAAAGTCTTGAAAAATAAAACCAATCTTATTCATTCTAAACTTTGACAATTCAATATCATTCAATTTCTTTATATCTTTATTTTCTAAAAAGTATTTCCCACTATCAAAATTATTTATTAAACCTATTATGCTTAACAGTGTCGTTTTCCCACTTCCAGAATGTCCCATTATTGCATAAAATTTGCCTTTTTCAAAATTTACATTTATATTTGATAAAGCATTTATTTCATTGCTATTTTTACTATATTTTTTATTAATATTATTCATTTTTATAAGACTCATATTTACCTTCTTTTCTTTTATAATAAAAAGGACTTTCGTCCATTTTTAAACAAAGCTAAAATATCCATACACCAAACTTCTAGTAGGGTCTTTTTTATTTAGTAGTAATGTACCTCTATATTTAGCATTTGAACAATTATCAAAATAAGCAACACTTACAGTACTATCGTAAGTTGATTTTTGTTGTCTTCCAACAAAACTATCCCCAAATAATCCGTGTTTTACTAATGAATAAGCTAATTCTCCATTATAATATTTATCGTAATGAATAGCTTTTAAACCAATTGTACCACTTAATTTTCCATCTGATTCAATATCTTTTTTATCGCCAGCATTATTAAAATCAAATCTTTCTGAAGCATATACCGACGTAACTGCAATTGTGCAAACTGCCAAAAATGCCATTACTCCAATAATTACTTTTTTCATCTGCTCAACCTCCTCTAAATATTACTTAAGCTCTTCTTTACTACCTGAAACTATAATTAATATTAACTTCATAATATCACTTACACAAAAAAAGTCAATATTTTTTATACTCATTTTTAATACTTTATTTTTAATACTTAAATATGATTATCTTCAAATATATTTGTTTTTTAATAACTATATACCTAATTTATTTAAATAATAAAAGATAACTTTTAGATTATTACTATCTAGATTCTCATAAGTATAAGCTGCACCTAAATTCCATGATTTTTGCTCATAATTTTCTTTAAGACCATTAACTATTTTTTCTTTATTATCAGAAGTAATGCTTAAAATACCTACATCAATCATTGATTTATTATAAATTAATGTCTCTTCTTGATTTCTATTATTTAAATCCATTCTTATTCTAAATATATTTTCACGGGAGTTTATCACTTTTAAAACACAAAAACTTAACAAGCCATTGTAAAATGGTTATTTTTTTGTCAAATTTTTATGCTTTTTATTGCGTACATCCCTCGTACATTGTATAATATTATTATAAAGAGGTATT
>CANOGC010000091.1 GCA_947565445.1 uncultured Clostridium sp.
TTTTGTTATATTTTAACCGTACTCTATTGCGAAAAATTTTTACTCTTTATTACTGCAGTTAAAATTGACCTAAGTTGGTGTAAAACAAATCTTTATTCTAATTTTCTCCTATGCTTTCAAATTCAATTACTACTTTAAACAAATCTCCATCTAAATAAATGTCAAATTTACCATTTTGAAGTTCTACTAGAGATTTAGCAATAGAAATACCAAGACCTGAACCTTCTGTTGTTCTTGACACATCTCCTCTTGTAAAACGCTCCATTAACTCATCTACTGTAATATTTAGTTTATCTTCAGAAATATTTTTTAATGCTATTTGTATTTTTTTATTTGTTTTAGTTACATCAACATATACTCTAGAATTTTCTAATGCATATTTTGCAATATTTACATACATATTTTCCATAACACGATACATATACCTACTATCTGCTAATATACTAATTTCCTCTTCTGGAAAACTCTCTATTACTTCCAATCCTCTACTTTTAAGTCTATCTTCAAATTCTCCGCCAACTTGTTTTATTAGTTCTTTTACATTTAAGTTTTCCATAGTAAGTTTAATATTTCCAGATGATGCTTTTGATGCTTCTACTAGGTCTTCTGTTAATTTCTTTAGTCTTTGTGATTTAGAATCTAATACTTCTAAATATTCTTGTACTTTAGGATTGTTTATTTTTTCTTGTTTCATTAAGTCAACATAGTTAATTATAGAAGTTAGAGGTGTTTTTATATCATGTGATACATTAGTAATTAACTCTGTTTTTAAACGTTCACTTTTTGTTGCCTCTTCTATTGCATTTAAAAGTCCTCCTGAAATATCGTTTAGTTCTTTTGCTACTTGTTTTAATTCTCCATATAATTCATCTTCATCTAATACACTTTCTGTATTTCCATTATACATATTTCGTATATGCTCTCTTACTTTTTCTAATTTATTTATATAATCTAATATTTTTTTAAATATGTAGTACCAAAATACAATTAATACACCAAAAAGTATTAAATTCATACCATCACTTAGTGCTATTAGACTAATACCAAGTGATACAATAATAAATCCACCATATTGTACCGCTAATTTTACAGTTTGACTTAAATTAACAAATATTCCATCAAAAGCGAATTTACATATTTTATAGATAATTGTATTTTTCCAAAATATATGTGCTTTTATTCTTCTTATAGTAGTAACAATAGCAGTTATTAAAGTAAGATATATAATAAATCCTAAAAATATAGTTATCATTATACTTGTTCTAATCATTATTAGTGACATATTAACTGTTCTTTCTATAAATACCCACGCTAAAAAGAATTCAAATATCAATAGTAGTAGTGTTACTATTCCTATTACTTCATAAGGAATTTTATCTAATCCATTTGTGTAAATGCCTTCTTCATTCTTTTTATGCCCTATTGTTTTAACTATATATATGCAAACAATAATTAGCAAAACGCTACAAATTGTAGCTACAAAAGGCGCGCGCTCATATCTATTTGATGTAAAATCATATGCTATCATATATGCATTAAATTTAGTATTATTCTCATCTTTTAATGCTATGTAGACTTGGTATCCACTATCTTGTATTTGTTCTAATCCATGATATACTAATTCTTCATATGATAATTTTCCTATACTAGTTTCTATACTTTCTCCATCATACTTCCAAAAATATTCTTTTGATAAAATATAGTCCTTTATTTCTTCTTTTGTATCTGTATTTAATGTTTTTTCTACATTTGTTACATATATGTCATCAGGTATAATTACTAATACATCATAATCTGAAATGCTATAAAAATTATATTGTATTGTATCTGGATCTGGATTTACATATATTGAATCATAATAAATTTTATCTTCTTCTGTAAATTTATCTATATCTTGATATATAATAGATTTTTCTACTTCTTTTTGCTTGATTTCTTTATCTACTATTCTAATTGCTCTCATAATTTTATTAAAGCATTCATTTGCAAATATATCTGTATTTTCATATCCTTTATATCCATTTCTAAAGTCTTCTGTATTATTTTCACAAACAATTATTACAGCTATATTTAAAATAATAACTAAAGTAAGAACTGGCACTAATATATATGATATAATCTTTGGTATGTCTAATTTTAGGTTTTTCATATTTAGCCTCCTTATTTAATATTTTCTATTTTATATCCAATTCCCCATATTACCTTTAGATATTTAGGCTCTTTAGGATTAATCTCTATTTTTTCTCGTATATGTCTTATATGAACTGCAATGATGTTTTCCGCTCCATATGCCTCATCTTCCCATACATTTTCATAAATTTGCTCAATTGAAAACACCATTCCTTTGTTTTTTGTTAAAAACTTTAAAATGTTATATTCTGTAGGTGTTAGCTTTATTAATTTTTCATCTATTAAAACTTCTTTTGTGTCATCATTTATAACTAAACCACCTGTTTTATAAAGATTTTCTTCTTCTTTTTTTATTGAACCTAAAGTAGTATATCTTCTAATTTGTGAATTAACTCTTGCTATTAATTCTAATGGATTAAATGGCTTTGTAACATAATCATCTGCTCCTGTATTTAACCCATTTATTTTGTCATAGTCTTCCGATTTTGCAGAAAGCATAATAATTGGAATTCCTTTGTCTTTTCTTATTTCTTCTGCTACTTTAATTCCATTTATTTTTGGCATCATGATATCTAAAATAATTAGATGTATTTCATTATTCTTAATAGCTTTTAATGCTTCTTCTCCGTTATATGCCTTTAAAATATTGTATCCTTCCTTACTTAAATAAATTTGTATTGCCTCTACAATTTCTTTATCATCATCACAAACTAAAATATTATACATTTTTATTAATTCCCCTTTTTTTCGTTTTTACTATTATACCATACCACACAATTATTAAGAAACAATAATATATAATATTAAGGTTTTATTAAGAAAAAAATCTTCATATATTAGTTTTGGTGATTATTTTGAGACGTTTGAAAATTTTTTTGATTAATGGATTGTTATTAACAGTTACTTCATTTTTAATGAGATTTGTGGCTTTTTCTTTTAATATATATATTTCTAAAAAAGTAGGTGCAGAGGCTCTTGGTGCTTTTAGCCTAATTATGTCTGTTTATATGTTCTTTATTACTATTGCAACTTCTGGAATTAATATTGCTGTTACTCGTATTATAGTAGAAAAAACTGCTTTTTTGGAACATACAGATACTAGATTTGCTATGAGAAAATGTTTTATATATAGCCTTGTTTTTGGAATTTTTGCTTGCTTACTTTTATGTGCCTTTTCTAAATCTATCACTAACTTTTTTGTTAAAAATCAAGTTTCTTATTACGTTTTCTATTTTATTGGAATTAGTCTTCCTTTTATTAGTATGTCTTCTTGTTTAAATGGATATTTTTCTGCTCTTAGAAAAAATGGCAAAAATGCAATTTCACGTGTCTTTGAGCAAACTTTGAAAATGATAGCAACTTCATTGTTTTTTTCACTATTTATGCCTTCACGGTGTTTATTATGCTTGCCTATCTTTAGTATTAGGTGAAATGGTTTCAGAAATCGGCTCTTTTTTGTTTACTTTTATTTTATATAAATTAGAAACTAACAAGCATACTATTAAGCAAAGTGAAACTGGCAATTACTTTAAAACCATTACTTCTATTTCACTTCCGATTGCTATTACTTCTTATATTCGTTCTGGACTTTCTTCATTAAAACAATTGCTTATTCCTATAAGCTTGGAAAAACATGGGCTATCTCATACTGATGCCATCTCTAAATATGGATTAATTTCTTGTATGGTAATGCCAATTTTACTATTTCCAGAGGTAATTATAAATTCTTTTAGTGGCTTGGTTGTTCCTGAGTATGCTTATTTTGATACTAAAAGAGCTAATAAAAAAATCTCTTATGCTACATCTCGAATTTTTAGAATTACTTTTTTGTTTTCTATTGGAATATTTGGTGTATTTTTCTTTTATAATAAAGAACTTAGTTTTGCAATTTATCAAAACTTTGAAATTGCTATTTATTTAAAAGTTTTATCCCCTCTTATATTTTTTATGTATTTAGATAGTATTGTTGATAATATATTAAAGGGACTAAATCAACAATTAGGTGTTATGGAATGTAATATTTTAGATTTATTTACTAGCATTTTCTTTATTTACTGTCTAGTTCCATTTTTTGGTTTAAGTGGATATATTATTGTTATTTATTTCAGCGAATTACTTAACTCTTTTGTTAGTTTATATCAATTAAATAAACTAACACATCTAAAAATAGACTTTATAAATTGGATTATAAAGCCTATTTTAGGTATTACTATTTCATTTTTAGTCTGTAAGTTATTAATTCCTATATCAATACTTACTACTTTTTCCATTATTTTGCATATAACTATATTTCTTTTAGGATATTTTGTTTTTTTGCTTCTTAGCCATGCATTTGATAGCTAAAATACTTCTCTATTTTAGCTATCTCTTCTTTATTTATAAATACAAATTAATTTCTTACGTATTTTTCTATATTTTCTATTTCTTTAGCTTCTGCTTTTGTAATCTTACAAATAGTTTGTTTATCCATTCCTAATTTTAGCATTTCTTTTATAACTTCTGTTTGTTTTTTCTCTATTCCTTGTTTTATTCCTTGTTTTATTCCTTGTTTTATTCCTTCCTCTTTTCCTTCCTCTATTCCTTCCTCTATTCCTTCCTCTATTCCTTGTTTCATTCCCTCTTCTCTACCTTGCCTTAATCCTTCTTGTTTTGCATATTCCATGCTTCCTTTATAATCCATTATCCATTTTTCTCTTAATTCCGCTTTCCTTTTTATTGCTGCATCTCCTGTTAAATATTGTAGTTCTTCTTGTGCTTTTTCTATTACTTTATTTTTCTTTGCTAGCATTTCTACCACCCCCTTTTTCGTATAATCTAAAAAGTATAACCATTCTTCTTTTTTATTCTCTGGTCTTCTCTCTTCTTTTATGAATTTCTTTAACTCTATAAAATGTATTTCTAATACATCTGTTAATATCTTATCTTTTTCTGTATCTTCTACTATATGCCATTTTGTATGGTATTCTTTTGTATCAAAATAGTTAAAATCTAATAAATTTATTGTTATTGTTTTCTTTAACTCATAAAATGATTCTCCTTCATGTATGCTTCTTGTATACAGTTTTCCCCAATAGAATAATGTTCTCTTTTCCATGTTTTGTTGGTTTACTACTTGCATCTCTACATTTACTTGTACTCCATTATCTAGCTTTGCTTTTATATCTAATATTCCTACTTTATCATTTAAATCTTCCTTTTCTAATTTCATGTCTTTTTCTACTTCAATTTCTTTTATTGGTTCTTCTATTATTGAAGATAAAAAGTCTTTTAAAATTAATTCGTTTCCCTCTGTT
>CANOGC010000092.1 GCA_947565445.1 uncultured Clostridium sp.
CATATTATCGCCTCCTTGTTATACAGTATATAACACTATATAACACTTGTCAATATTTTTATTAAAATTTTTATTTATGGGTACAAAAAAGAGCAGATATTCTCTGCCTTTCGTGCTTCTATAAAATTATAATTATATCCTATTGAAAATTATAGTTTTTTCTTTCATTGATATTTTGCCAACTTCATATCCATATTCTTTAGCTTCTTTCTTGTATGTTAAAAATGAATGGTCTATATCGAAACCTAAAATACTTTTAACATCTTCATAAGATAATTTATAATTTTCTTTCTGATTATCTTTTAGATATTTCCATAATTGCTCATATTTACTCACTACTTAACACCTCTTAAATTTTTAAACACTCATTCCTATATATGTAATTTTTATTTTAATACTAATGCTTTTTTAGGACAAAAATTTGAACATTTGCCACATCTTATACATTTATCATAATCTATTTTAGGTGCTTCAAAGTCTTTTTGACTTAATGCACCAACTGGACATACATTTACAGCTGGACATTTATGATTTTGAGGACAATTTTCTATTATTATTTTTAATTTTCTATCCACAAATTTATCTCCTTTCAATATTGTAATTTGCAACTTAGATTTTATTTAGCTTTTTTGTTTTTGTTACTAACTCATCAAAGTCTGAAATATAGTTTTTATCTTGTACAACTCTATATTTTTTATATTCATCTAAAGCAGTTACTCTAATTTTTTGAGTAACTGAATCTTGTTCTAATTCTTCTGTTTTAAAGATATTCTGTAAATGATATGTTATATTATTTTCTGCCACATTAAATAATTTTGACATTGACTTTTGCGTTAGCCAAAAATCTTCTTCATTATATAAAACTTCAACAGATATATTTTCGTTATTTTGACTTTGATATATAATTAAATCTTTTAAGTTCTCTATATTATTCACATAACACCACTTCTTCCTTGTTCAGTTTTTGTTTTTAAAGAACTATTGTTTGTATTTTATTATATCTTTATCAGCTTGTCAATACTTTTTATGAAATATAGGGAAGTAATTATGAATATAACTACTTCCCTATATTTTTTTATTTGTATCACATAGGACTTCTACTTTTTTCTTTCTATTAGTATAATATTATCTGATGTTAACGTTTCATATATGAGTTTATTGGTATATTCTACATTTCTAGTACTAACATTAATATTATCTCCAATTTTTAAATCATGAATTTCTATTTTTTCTCCATTAGATTCTCTAATTGATACATTGTTTAGAGATATTGCATATCCTACTTTAACATATGTTTTTCCATTAATAGTAACTTTATGGTCATTTTTCCACTCACAGGTCTTATATATTTCAGAAACAACAAGGTGTGAAGGGTTTTCCACTGTTATTTGCTTTTTTGCTATATCTATCTCTGCAATTATACCTAAAAACGAATTATTTTTAGTAGCTTCTATATCACCATCTGTATGTATTTCTTCTACATTTGCATCAATTGTTTGAGTATTATTGTTTTGAAAGCTTTCATTTTCTTCACTATTACTTTCAAAAATATTTGATATCTGTAGCCCTATCATAAAACAAACTATTATACTTACAATTATACCTAATATTATAAGAATTGTTTTTTTCATATTAATCTCCAATTATTTCAAAATATTGGCACTATTGTAGCATTTTGAAACAGTATTTGTCAAATTTTATAAAAAGTACACAATCTTTAAATCTCTTATTATTCTAAACATCTAATTTCCTAATTCATATACTGTATCTACTTTATTACAAACATTTTGTGAATGAGTAACAATTATTATACATTTATTTTCTTTTGTTGCAAGATTTCTAAAAATCTTTAAAATCTCATTTTCTGTGTCTTTGTCTAAATTTCCAGTCGGTTCATCTGCAATAATTATCTTTGGGTTATATGATAAGCTTCTTGCAATAGCAATTCTTTGTTGCTCTCCTCCTGACAGTTTCAATATTTTTCTTTTGCTATGTTCTTCAAAAAGACCTACACTCTTCATAAGTTCTAGTGCTTTTTTCTTTTTATCTTTTATTTTTACTTTGCTTACATCCATAGATAATATAATATTTTCTATTGCTGTTAATCTTGGCAATAAGTTATAACTTTGAAATACAATTCCTATATCTGTATTTCTATATTTATCTAAATTCATCTTTTTCAAGTCTTTTTTATCATACACTACTTTTCCCTCTGTGCATTTTTCAAGACCTGTTATAAGTGATAATAATGTTGTTTTTCCACTACCACTTTTTCCTTTGATGGCATACATTTTACCTTGTTCAAATTCATAATTTATATCTTTAAACACATACGAATCTTTTGGTGCATCTTTATACCTATATCCTACATTTTCTAATTTTAATATTCCCATACTTTAAGACCTCTCTTTCAATATAGTAAGTGGACTAAATCTTTGAATACTAATCATTGAAGCTAAACTACTAATCAATGTTAAAAGTATTCCTATTCCAAGTAACTCTATTACAACATTTATATCTACTACTGCATCAATCGTACTAATTTCTTCTACTTGTTTATTACCATTAAATTTCATATCCATTGGACCTTTTCCAAAATTATTTGAAATTTCTTGTTCTTGATTTTGTGTATCTTCTATTTCATTTTGTAATAGCATATTTCCTATTGGTTTTGATAAATAACTTCCACAAGTTGCACCAATCATTAGCATAATGATACTTACTATCAGCAATTCTAAAACAAATTGCATTGTTAATTTGAATTTGCTTACTCCAATTGTTCTAAATACTCCTATTTCATATTTTCTTTCCCTAATATTTATCATATTGATTACAAATAGAACAACTCCAGATATGATTAATGTAATAATCAAAAATGTTGTAGCAAAAGTTTTTACATTTTCAATTGATTTTGTTGCAGTTTCTAACTCTTCTAAATTTGTATTAATTGTATAATATTGATTTAATCCTTTTTGCTTTACTTCTTCTATAAATGCATCTACAACATCTTTATTATTAATCATAAATGATGGTGTTATTGCTGTTACAAGACTACTATCATCTTGTACAAGTAAATTAATTACTCCACTTCCTGTTATAATTTTATTCGCAGATGGTGAATACATATTTTTTGTATCATCTGTATTTGAATTATCTGTATAAATTCCTGTTACTGTAAATTCATATGTCTTTTCGCTATTGTTTGGATTTTTAAACGTTATTTTACTTCCAACAGTTATTTCATTTAATGTGGCTAGTTCTGAACTAATTACACACTCATAGCTATTAAAATCTGTTATCATTTCACCTTCAGTTATTTTATATGTTCCATTTACAAAATCAGTCATTGCTTCATAAGAAGAATATCCATTTATTTCAAAATCTCCTGTAAAATTTCTTGAACTTTGAAATACTTCTTTAGATTTTGTTATTACAGTAGTTGTATTGTTGTTTATAGTAGTATGTCTTTCTCCTCCAAAACCTCCTTCTCCTGGTCCTCTTCCCATTCCAGTATTTCCTCCTGTTGTTTTACTTGAAGAAGTTGTAGTTGTTTGTCTGTCTTCTACTTCATATTCAAATGAATCTGATGCCTTCGTTATACTATCACTATTTAAAGATGTCTGGTATAAATAATAAAATCCTTTTAAATATTCACTATTTCCATAGTTTTCCATATCATCAATTGTAAATGACTCAATACTATTAAAGGCTTCAATATTTTCTTTTTTAGCATCCTCTCCTCCTTTAAAATTTTCAGAAATTCCTTTCCTATCAAATGAAATACTAGCAATAATGTCATGTGATTCTTCATAATTTTTTACAAGCCTATTAGCTGTATTTCTTATTGCTAAAGTTACAGTAGAACTGCATGCAATAACAGCTATAATTATTCCTATTAGAATGTTCCTTCCTTTGTTTCTAATGATTGAAACTAAACTATTTTTTAAAATATACATTTCTTTACCTCCTAATCTAGTGATAATATACAATATAAAGATTGAAGAATTATTGAAAAAAGTATTAACAGTAAATTTTGTTAATACTTTTTTTGATTAATTTGGAATTGTTACTTTAAAAACTGTAAAATTGTCTTTATAAAATACCTCTATTTTTCCTTTATACTTTTCTATAGTAGATTTTGCAATTGCTAAGCCTAATCCATATCTTTTTTCTTCTCTGTTTCTTGATTTATCTATTCGATAAAATCTCTCAAATATTTTTTCTCTTTCTTCTTCTGGAATTTTCTCCCCCATATTTTTTACTTCAAATATAATATCATTTTTCTCTTTTTTTAGAATTATTTGCACTTCTTTTTTGGCTTTAGTATGTTTAATAGCATTATCTGTTAAAGTAGATACAATATGTTCTATATCTTCCTTATTTCCATTCATCATTATGTTTTGGTCTATATTGCTTGTTATATTTACTTGTTTTTCATAAGCCATACTTTCAAACATAGAAAGTATTATTTCTACTTCTTTTGAAAGATTTAGTTGTTTATATTCTTTTACATTATCTATATTTTCTATTTTCGCAAGTAATAGTAGTTCATTAATTAAGTTATTCATACTATCTGCTTCATTTTGAATATAATTTATCCATTTATTTGTACCTATTTCATTTTCTAGTACATCAGCATTTGCTTCTATTACTGCAAGTGGTGTCTTTAGCTCATGTGAAGCATCTGATATAAATTGTTTTTGCTTTTCGAATGTTTCTTCTACTGGTTTTACAATCATTTTAGATAGTTTTTTAGCTAATTCATAAATTACAATAAGTGAAGCGATAGATATAATAATAGCTAATATAAATATTATTTTTATATGTGAAATTGCATCTTCATTTTCTATAAGTGTAATTTTTATTGTATTTGGGTTTATTCTTCTAACCTTATATACATATTTACCTATAATTCCTTTTTCAGTATTCTTTTTTGCTATTTTTAGTGCATACTCATTTAATATTTTATCATTTTGTGTATCTTCACTTTGTACAATAATGGAATTTTCTATTAAAAAGTTGTATACTCCATCAATATCAATGTTTGGCTTTATCTT
>CANOGC010000093.1 GCA_947565445.1 uncultured Clostridium sp.
AAAAAAGTTGCACCTGCTTTTTCTAACATTTCTTTATTGTCCATACCATATAATACTCCTATTGTATCCATATTGTTGGCTTTTCCTGCTATTATATCAGAGCTTCTATCTCCTATCATGATACATTTTTCGTTTTCAATATTATTAAGATTATTTAATGCATATGACAATATGTCTTTTTTTGTTATCCCTTCACTTTTTTCTGTTACACCATATACAAAATTAAAATATTTATAAATTTTTAAATACTTTAAAATTTTTATAGCTGTTTCTTCATACTTTGCTGTAGCTATAATTAAGATTTTACCTTTTTCTTTCAGTTTTTCTAATACTTCATTTATTCCACTATATACTTCATTGGTTTCAATTGTATTCTCGAATTGATATTGTCTATAAAAACTAATAGCTTTACTAATTTGTTCATCACATAGACGAAATTTCTTAAATGATTCTTTTAGTGGTGGTCCACAGAATATTTTTCCTAAATCTTCATTATGTTCTTCGATTCCAAATTTACTTAATGCATATGTTGCTGCTTCTCTCGTTCCTTTAATTGTATTTACTAAAGTTCCATCAAAGTCCCAAAATATATAATTATATTGTTTCATCTATTATTGACTCCTTTCAAATTAGATAGTGATACTGTGTATTATTTTTCATAATAAAATTAACATTATACTTTAAAGTATTCTTTTATAAGCTTTATTAAATTATTTAATTCTTTAAAAGTATTAGAATTTATATAAATTCCAAATTCAACTGCACCTAATTCTATTGTAGTTTTTACTTCAACTAGATTAAACTTTTTATAATCGTTTTTATCTATATATTCTCGTGTTATTAATCCCAAAGCTTTTCCTGAACTTGCAAGTTCTAAAATTGTTTTATAACTACTATTTCTTAATTTTAAATTTTTGCCTAATGTTAATTCTTTTATTCTTGCTACAGCTTGTGCATATGTTCTGGGTGTATATATAGTTTGCTCTTCTATATTTTCAAGTGTCAGTTTTTGGTGTGCAAATGTAGATTCTTTACTAGCAATAATTACATCATGTAAATATCCTAGTTTAATATATTCAATTCCATTTGCTATATCTTCATTATCCTTTTTTGAAAACACTATGTCTATTTCTTTATTTTTTAACTTTTTCATCATTTCAGGTGTTTCTTCACATATTAAATTTAAATTAACATTTGGATATTTTAAACAATAGTCATTAATAACATCTCCAAAAATACAACTCCCCATATGATTATGTGTTCCAATATTAATAGATTTTTCTTTACCTACTTGTTTATCTACTTTAGTAAGTTCTTCAATTGGATTTTTAAGTTTTTCATATAATTTTTTTCCATCTAATGTTAAAGAAAGTCCCTTACTCTTTCTATCAAATAATTTTAAGGATAACTGATTCTCTAAATTTTTAATTTGTTTTGTTATAGCTGGTTGAGAAATATTTAATTTTGTACTTGCTTTAGTTATATTTTCTTCTTTAGCAACAGCAACAAAAATTCTATATAATTCAAAATTTATCACTTTTCATCGCTCCTATTTATATATTTTTACACGTTTTTTATATCACAAAAGCATGATACATTCAATATATCTCATGCTTTTGTTTTTAAAACCGAGTTCAAATTAGACTTAATAATTTTGCAAATGCTATTTTTATTTGTGCATCTTCACCTTTACTTAAGTCAAAATGAATTGCTTTATTTTTGCATCCTGACAAATGCAATGTCAAATTTGACGATAAAAACAAACTAAATATGCCCTCCTGACAATTACCTTTTTTATAATACTCGCATTTTTCTTTGCAAAACTCTGAATATTTTGCTCCTCTTTCTGAATCTTTAACCTGTATCCAATTTTCATTTCTGAAATAAGCACTCATTGGAATTCCATTACCTTTTCCTATCAGTTGAGTTGTCCATTCTGACTTTACATTATTTGAGATTTCTTCTAAAAATTCATAGAAATTTTTCATTGGAACAAATAAATTGTCCCATAATTCAAATGCTTGTTCATTATATAATATCTTTCCATTACCAAAATACTCCGAAAACTTATTTAAATCTAATAATTTTACATTTACATGCATTTCATCAACTGCTTTTAAAATAAGTTCTCTTACTTCTCTTTCATTTATTCTAGTTACGACAATATTATATCTTACTTGGATCTCATTCTCTTTCAGTATTTTTGTTGTTTCTATTACTGATGAAGAAAAATATTTATGAAAATATACATTATCTAAATATTCTGATATACTATCAACACTAAAAACTATATCTAATCGTTTTTTGTATTTCCTAAGTACATCAACATATTCTAAAATTTTAAAACCATTAGTATTTATCCTAACTTTACTTTCGTCAAAACTCATAATATATTCTATAAGTTCGCCAAAATAAGGAACACTTGTTGGTTCGCCTCCAGTAATTCTAAAATTACTAATTCCAATCTCATATGCATTAAATATTATTCTCTTGATTTTCTCAAAAGGTATTGTCTGTTTTTTCTTTGATATGCTTTCTCCTCCTTCTTTACAATAAAAACATTGATAATTGCAATAGGTTGTTAAAGCTATGGCTAAATAAGTAGTTACCCGATTTTTCATCCAATATTCCTCCTTATGATTGTGAATGTCAGTTTTGTGATTAACATAATGCTTATTATATCATTATCTTTTCATTAAGTGAAATACATAAAATTCCACTTGCTATAACCAAATAGAATATCATGTCAATTTAATAAATTACTATTATCTAAGTTTTCAATTTTCTTAATTCCTTTACTATCTTGTAAAATTTCATATTGTTTTTTAGCTACTTCATTTAATCTTTCAAGCCTTTTACTTTGTTCTATTCCTTGATTTATCATTTCTGCATTTAAATTTTCCAAATTAATTAAAATTACTAATTGAAGTATATTCGTATAATCTCGCATATTTCCATCTAAATTAGGATTTTCATCTTTCCATTCTTTCGCTGTTTTACCAAATAAAGCTACATTTAATATGTCTGCTTCGTTTGCATATACATATTGTTTTTGTTTTTCTGTTAAATTTGGAATTATATTTTCCTTTATACTATCAGTATGAATTCTATAATTTGTTTTTGCTAATTCTCTTCTTACTGACCAATTTATCTTATTTTGATAACTTTCATTTTGTTTTAATCTTTCAAATTCTGTAATCAAATATAATTTAAATTCTGTATTTAACCAACTAGCAAATTCAAATGCAATATCTGGATGTGCAAATGTTCCAATACTATACTTTCCACTACTTGGAATAATACCAATAGCATTAAAATCTTTTTTCCATCTATTTGGTGTCATTGTAAAACGATTATATCCCACTTCATCAATTTTAATTCTGTGTGATTCCACGGAATTAAAATTTTCATTGTGTAATTCTTCCCAAAGATTATAAAAGTCAAAAGAATTTTTATTTGACATCCAGTTTCTTATAACTCCCGATGGATCATCTTCATTTTGGTATTTTGCTAAATCAGTTAAAGAAATATAGTCAATATCTCCAACTCTCATAACTCTGACCAAATTATCTTTTACTTTCATTTCTGTTTTTATAATTTCTTTTTTCATTTATATCACAACCTTATATAGTTTTACATTATTTTAAAACATCTGTTTGTAGTTGTCAAGAGTTTTATAATTTTTAATTTTAAAATTTATACTATTAAATAAATATAATGCTACTCTATTTTGTTCTATTGAATTCATTTCTATAACTTTTGATATAGCAAACATTATGTAAGGGTAGTTTGCAAAATTAACAATTGTTGTTCTGTAGTCTATATTAATTTCTTTTAGCAAATTATCAAAATATTTGTACATTTCTGTTTTGCTATATTTTAAATTTGTATGGCTATAATTATCACACATACATATTGCAAGTCTTAATTTATTTTCTATATCCATATCTTTTATTATATCAATTAAATAATTTACTTTTTCATCATTCATAATCTTTTAGTTCCTTTCAATTTTATTATTGGGGACGAAGTTCCCATATTTGAATTTGGCGTATATCCAAATTCAGTGCTTGCTAGGACAAGATTTTTTTGCTAAACCTCATCTTTCTAGTTCATTTTTTGAATGTATTTTTTCGTAAAATTGTACTTTTTTAGTTTGTCTATCATATTTAAAATATGCTTGTACTTTATTTTTATCGATTAACTTTATTGTAGTTTTATCATATAAATATAGTTCTATTTCATCAAGATTAACTGTGTTTTTTAGATATGAAAGTACTTTAAATTGCTCTACTGTTTCTACTTGATTTTTGCCTATATTTTCTTTATTAAGATGCTTCATAATTTGCTTCCTCCTTAACTTTTTTGCTTATATTTTTTGGTATTAATGTTAAATTATCTATCATGTTTCCGTTTTTCAATATATGGGCAATTTATAACTCCATCTGTATAAAAATGCTCTTGCAATAGTTCTACATATTTTTCTAGTTCTTCTTTTGAATATTCTCCAATTTTTTCATCTGAAAATACAAAATAGTCCTCTTTTAGTTTTTCTAATTCTGCATGCTCAATTGCTTCTTTATAGATAAATCCAATGTTATTATTTTGCAAGATTTCATATAAATATTTTATATATGCTTTGCTACTTTTTGAAATAAATTCTTCTGTAAATTTAACATTTGTTATTTCAATATCATAGTTTTTGTCTCTTTTTATCTCTATGCAATCAATTAATTTTTTTATTAACTCTTGTTTTGTTTTTCTTTTTAGACTATTAAAAATAAATGTAAATGCTATTTTGTTATTAGATATAACTTTGAAATTTTCTACATCACAATCTAATTTTTTTAATAGTTCTATTGTGTACTCTTTAAAATCATTATTTGGATCAATTTGTTGTTTTTTCTTGTTCAAGTTTTCAATTTCTTTTTTAATTACATCATTTTTATGGTTAATTGTTTCTA
>CANOGC010000094.1 GCA_947565445.1 uncultured Clostridium sp.
TTGCTATTTTTGTATCTATTTATTTTCTAACCTTTCATAATTTTGCAATTTCCTTGTAATAAATTAAAGAGTTTATTACTAGATAATGGTTTTAGATGAAAAAATCTTCGAAGACTTTGCTACTAAACCTGAGTGGCAAATCAAAATCTACTATACATTTTCTCTATTATTTCAGCTTAGCATTTTAGTTTACCATTACCTTGTAACACAAAAGAAAAAAAGACCTCGAATTAAGGTCATTTATCTATGTTTGGAAAGGTAACTTGGTTTATTAGTTCAAGTTCAACTTTTCTTTAAGTTGGTAAATAAAGTTAAAATAGCTATATTTCGCTATAGTCTTTGAGTCATCATCCAAAAAGTTTTCAGCAATATATTGTGATAATTTTGCTTGTTTATCATCATCTGACACATTTGATGCATAGCCTATCCCTGCTTCAAAAGCCTTTACAGCCTCTTTAACAGCGCTTTTCTTTCTCTTCGTAATTTTAAAGTTAATTTTATTATCTTTGCCAATATAAATTCGCATGAAATACCCTTTCTCCTTATACAAGGCAAAAAGTTACCTTTCCAATTTGTACTGATCATGTAATTTCTTACACTTATATATAAGTATAACACTTACTTGCTATTTTTACAACATTTTATGTAAATATATTTAGGAATTAATCTATTTAGGTCTACACTTTATATATTTTTTACAATATACCCTGTTGTATCTGGTTTTGCTACATCTTCATCTTTAACATTACCATATTCATAATAATAGTCTGTTGTTCTATTGTTTGTATTATCAATCATTTTAATTGCTATTCCTGTTTCTGTATCTATAAATTTTTCTGTATCTTTGTCTCTAATAATGTAACATTCTTTTCCATTAAGTTTTACTTTATTAATACTAGAAAACATTGCATTATACACATTTACAAGGAAAAAATCTGATGTAAAAGAAACTGGATTTATAGAAATATCTCCTCCTATTTGACATACTTTTACAGTTCCATTATCATATAAAGAAAATGTTTCGTCTTCTGATTTATACATTTGCCTCTTTACCTCATATTCTTCTGGATATCTTTCGATATTTACTAGTATTTTGTCATCTTTACAGTGTGATTCCATTATACTTATATTCCCATTTTGATATGTTTCTACTTTTGTATAATAGTTATCAATATTTTTAATTTTTTCTGCTTTTTTTTGTAAATCTGTAAGTATAATAGTTTTTCTTCCAACTATTATTACAAATAGTATAATTATTAATAGTAAAACATTTCTTAATATCTTTAGCTTACTACTATATTTCTTTATATAGTTTACTTCTCTTTTATCTATTTTCTCATTACTAACTTTTAATTCGTTTTTCATGTTTTCGAATATTTGCTTACATTTATCACATTGTTCTAAATGTTCCTTAATATAGCTATTCGTTTCTTCACTAGTTAAATTTTCAATATAGTTTGGTAACAAATCTTGAATAATTTTACACTCATTTTTGTCTTTCATTTTAATCTCGTACCTCCTTTAATTTATTTTTTCCTCTATAAAATGTTATTCTTGCCCAGTTTTCTGTTTTATTTAAAATAATTCCTATTTCTTTAAAACTTAATTCTCCTGTTATTCTTAAATACATTACTTCTCTAGTTTTTTCATCTAACAGTTGCATCTTTTTGTAAAGAGACATTTTCTCGTCATCTGATATAACTTGTTCTTCTGCTGTTTCTGCTTCTTCTAAATTAAATAAATACTTTTCATCGATAAATTTAATTTTTTTATTTCTTCTTAAAGCATCATACCATATGTTTTTAGCAATTTGGCATAACCACACAGACATTTTGCAATCACTTTTATATGTATTTATTTTCTTAACTGCCCTATAAAAAGTTTCTTGAGTAAGTTCTTCAGAAATATCGTTATTATTAGTTAAACAGAATAAGTATTTATAAACTGTTTCAAAATATTCTTTATATATTTGTTCCATATCCTGCATAACTTTTATCCCCCTTTAATAATAAGACGTATAAAATTAAAATTCGTTACAAGATTTATACTGTAAAAAAATATTTCGACAAAACATGACAAAAAACTTAAATAAAAACAATATGTTTCTATTTAAGTTTTCTATATTTTATTTTCTCCTTTTTGATAATACATTTGTTATTATAATAAATACTACTGCAAATATGAGCATTATTCCCATATTTGTTAATATAGGTTTCAATGTTTCAAAATTAATGGTTTCTAGGTTTGTAACCATCTCATTATTGCTAATGTAATAATAACTTGGGAAAATATGTGCTATTTTTAATACAAAATCTGGTAGCCATTCCATTGGTACAAATGCTCCACATAGGAAGCTTGAACCTAATGCTACTACATTTACAATTCCATTAATTGCATTTTTATTGTTTACTACACTTCCTATTAAAAATGCGATTGTTAATGCACATATAGTAAAGACAAATGAATTTATCATATATACAATTCCTTGTGTGCTAAACATTATATCTCCAACAAATGCAAAACTTAAAACAACATATAATAGCCATAATACTGTTGCAAATAGCCCATTTGATATTAACAAGATTCTATTGTGCTTTTTATAGCTCATAGAGCTAATTATGGTTCTTTTTCGTACTTTCTCTTCTCTAAAGCTAGTTAAAATTAAGCAAATTACATATACTGCTCCTGCTAAAATACTATAACTTGCAAAATTGTAGTAAAATGTTGCTTTTGATAAACTGTTAGTATCTAGTGTTGTTGTTTTTTGAATATTTACTTCTTCTGATAATGTTTCATTTATTTTTTCTATTAGTTCATCTTCGTTTTCTATTTCTTTTGCATAAACATTTTGTACCTTTATGTATCTTGAAAGTATCATTTCTGCATAACTTCCAGAATGATCGCCAGTACTTTTTATTTCTATTTCAGGATTTTTTCCATTTAATACATCTTGTCTATAATGCTTAGGAATATATATAATATAGTTTACATCTCTATAAAATAATGCATCATTTATTGCATCTTCATTATCTTCAACTTTAACTATATTAGTATTTTTTTCTATATAATCACTTAAGTTTTTACTAATCCCAATATTTTCATCATTATTTATTATTAAAACATCTGGCTTGCTTGCTACAAAATTTGTAGAGTTTTCACTTGTTTGCATGTTAATTCCACCAAACAAAAGTAATATTATAGTGTATAAAATAATAACGAATTTGTTTTTATTTAGTACTTTTAAAAATGTTTTAAATACTGTCATACTTCTGCCTCCTTAATCCTCCAATAGATATAAGTATCATAACAACTGAAAATATAAGTAAACTTGCTATATTAAAGAAATATCTATTAAAAGTATCGTAATAATATAAGGCATAAAATCCGTCTGTAATCATACTTGCTGGGTTTAACATATTTACTATCGGAACGTTTTTATCTATTACATATTTCATGGTAATTCCCATCATTCCAGATAAAAAGCATCCAAACATAATAACTGCTATTAAAATTCCTGTTTTTGCTTTATCATTAGCTTTTATTAATGTAGCAATTGCTACGCCAAGAGATAAACCTGCTAAACTTCCTACCAGTGCTAAAAGGATAACAAGTGGTAAGTTTGTTCCATAATCTACTTTTAAAACAAATATTGTATATGCAAATAATATAACAAGTCCTATTATTTGTGTTATATAACTTGCACATAGGCTTGAAATTATTAGTTTTCCTTTATGAAGAGGTGCTGTGGCTACTCTTTTTCCTACGCTTTCCATGTTCGCCATATTGTGGTTTACAACTACCATGGATAGTATTCCACCATATAGGCATGTCATTGCAATTAATGTGTAAAATTCTATCATTGTATAACTTAAATTTGAATTTGATATATTTTTTAATTTTGTATCATCTTTCTCTACTATTTTAGATACTTCTTCATATATTTTTTCATAATCTACTTGATAATTTCCTGATGTTATTTGCTCTTCTATCTTCTTTTTAGCTATTTCATCTACTATTTTTCCAGTTTGCAAGATTTCTTCTGTAACGTATTTTATTACAGTTTCATTAGCTCCATTTGATTTAATAACTACATTTGCCTTATCATCTTCTAAAATTATATATCCTGATATTTTATCATCTTGTAATAGTGTATTAGCTTCTTCTTTTGTTGTATATGTTGTCTCAAATAATCTATCTTCATTTTCTTTGTCACTTAAATTATCGAATGCTTCTTTTATAAATTCATTACTTTTTAAATCTTCATTTTCTACAATTGCAATATTTATAATGTCCATTTTTTCGCTATTTTCAATATTAGAAAATGCCATATTAAAGAATGTTCCTAATATGATTGGAAATGCAAATGTCCAAAATATTAGCATTTTATCTCTAAACAAAGTTTTAAAGGCATACTTAAAAATATGTATAAACATTAATCTCTAAGCTCCTTTCCAGTTAATTCTAAGAATACATCATTAAGTGTTGGTCTTTCAGAATAAATTTTATTATAATTAACTTGCTTTTGCTTTAAAAATTCAATTAAATCTCCTAAGTTGTTTTTTCCAGCAGTGTATGTAATAACTAGTACATTATCTTTATATTGTACTTCACTTACATTATCTAATTTCTTTACCTCTTCTATTATCTCTTCTGGTAAACGATTTATTTCTACTGTTACTTTTTCTTCTATTTTTGCTTTTTTCTTTAATTCATCAGATGTGCCAGTAGCAATTATTTTTCCTTTATCTAGAATGATGATACGGTCACATATAATTTCTACTTCTTCCATATAGTGTGTTGTATATACAATTGTTGCACCATTATCTCTTAGTTTTTGTATTCCATCTAATATATTATTTCTACTTTGTGGGTCAACTGCAACAGTTGGTTCATCTAAGAA
>CANOGC010000095.1 GCA_947565445.1 uncultured Clostridium sp.
TAGCGTTAAAAAAGTGTTGTAGTGTGTTTACTGCACATTTTGAAAAAGTGCTTTTAAGCGAGTTCAAAGAAGAAATTTTATTCGTGTGAATATACACGAGCAAGGAGGTCAAATATGAGTTATGCAATAATAAGAAATGCAAAATACAAAAGAGAAAATTTAATGGCAGTATATCGCCATGATGAAAGAAAGAACAAACATTATTCAAATAAGGATATAGATAGGACAAAATCACATCTAAACTATTCATTAAAAGATCCAGAATTTAATTATGTGAAAGAATTTGATAAAATTTTAAAGAAATATGATTTGAAAGGACAAATAAAAACAGTAAGTAATATAGCTTGTGAATATATGATTACATCAGATAATGACTTCTTCAAAAGAATAGGAGAAGAAGAAACAAAAAGATATTTTGCTACTGCATATAAATTTGTTTGTGAATATAAAGATTTAGGCGAAAAGTATATTTTATCTGCAAAAGTGCATTATGATGAGAAATCTCCTCATTTGCACTTACTTTTTTTACCTGTTGTTCATACAGTAGATAAAAAAGGAAATCCTATTGATAAATTAGCTTGTAGTGAATTTTGGAAAGCCAAAGATAGTTACAGACAATTACAAAATGCTTTTTTTGAATATATGGTGTCAAATGGATTTGAATTGCAAAGAGGCTTACCAAAAGAAGAAACAGACAGAGTTCATTATACATTAAAAGAATATAAAAATATAACAAATTATGAACAAACGAAAGAAACTCTAAAAAATATAAAATTAGAATTACCAGATGTTCCTAATATTACCGACATTAATATTAACAGATTATCAAAGAAAAGAGATGAAAAGATTTTAGAAGAAATCATAAAACCAAAAGATGAGTTAATCCAAAATTTGTATCAAGATAATATGGATTTGCATAAGGAATTATCAAGGCAAACAAAAGTTATAGAAGAAGCAGAAAAATACCAAAAGGAAAGAGATAAAATAATAAGTGATAATGTAAATTTATATAATGAAGTAGAACAAATTAAGGATGAATACAAGCAAAAAGAATTTGATGTAGAATGGAAATATAAAAGTAAAATTAAAGGTTTAGAAAAAGAGAATAGCAGATTAAATAAAATAATAGATAAATTCTATGAAACTATTGATAAATTCATACATTGGATTTGCAAAAAGTTTGATATGGGTGCAGAAGATAATTTGATTAGAGATTTTCAAAAAGAAACAAATACTTTTTTAGATGCAGAAAAGCAACTTAAACACGAGGAAAGAGAAAAAGAAATGGATTTAGAAAGATAAAATACAAAGTTAAGTAAAAAAACTTCTAGTTTATTGTATTTTCATTATTTTATTGCTATAATATACTAAAATGAACAAAAGCAAAGGAGTATATTCTATGAATAATAAAGTAGTAAATAAACAAATACCATTAGAAACAATAGTAAAAGTTGCTAATCATTTAGAAGATTACAAAGAAAAATATGATAGAAAATTTGAATTAGAAGAAAATAAAAACAAGAATATTCCTTATGGAGAAAAACAATGGGAATATGAGAACGGAAACACCACAATAAAATATACAATAGAATTTAAAAACGGCAAAAATATAACAGAAAGTGATTATAACTGGTTTGTTGGAAATCTAAATCAACCAAGTACAATAAAAAATATATCTATTGACTTGTATGTTAGTTTTTATACTAAAAGTCCTAATAATACTATTAATGATGTATATAATAAAATTAATGTATCATTATATTTTAGAGAATTTGATGTTACTATAGATGTAGACACTACAAACCAAGAAAACGAAGCACATAACTTATATTCAGAAGTAATGAATATATTAGAAGATAATGAAGATAGATACAATAAAACTATGAAACATAGAAAAATAAGAACACAATGTTTCACAATATCTGTAGGAATTATTTTATCATATATCTTATATGTTATTTTGAAAATCAATGCTGATAAAATATCTCCTATATTTGCAGAGTATTTAAACAATAAATATATTTTAGTATTTGGTCAATGGTTTGTTGCAATTCTATTAGGAAATATCTTTTCATATTGGTATATCTTATCAGTATATAGACCTCTATTACCAGAAACGAAATATGCAGGATACAACTATTCAGCAAATAGAGGGAACTATACAGATGATGTTGATGACTATTTAGAACATTCAGAAGTACATTTTGGAAAATACTGGGATGCAGAAAAAAGAAGAATGACAATTGAAAAAATATATAAAATAACAAATAAGATTATATTAGTACAATTAGCCATCAGTGCAATTCTATTTTTCATAATAAAATAATTTTGTGAATAGGAGCGAATATGAAAACTAAAGAACAAAGATATAATGAATTATATAGCAGTGGATTAGTAGATGGAGTAAAGAAATTATTTGCTAATAGAAACGATATTAGCGAAGATTACTATGTTTTAATGGCTGACTATATAGATTCTATGAATGAAATAAAAGATGAAATGTTAATAAACCCTACAGAAATAGCAAGAAAAATGCCTGAACTTGTAAAAAGTATCCAAGAATCAAATTTAGGTGGAATTTATGGAAGAACTGATGATAACAGAATACAAATAGAACAATCGCTTAGTTATGAAGATAAAAAATTATATTTCTTTCATGAACTAACACATGCTTTGCAAACTTCTCACGAAAATGGTAGAGAACAATGTGGATTTTATAATGGGCATGATGGAATGTTTCTTACAGAAGGAGCAACACAATATACTGCTGAAATGTTATATAATATTTCTAATGGTACGAATTTGGAATATAGAGAGCAACCAAGAACAGTTAGAGGAGCAAGTAACAGAACGCCTTATAGTCCGTTAAGTGAATATCAATATAATGGAAATGTTTTAGATTTATTGGCTAAAAGTATGGATTTACCTTTACCACAAGTTTTAGCTTTAGCATATAAAAAAGATGGTAGAGAAACATTAAAAGGCATATATGAAAGTATGGAAGGTAATCAAGGAAAATTTGATGAATTAATGAATAATTTAGAACAAATATATTCTATAGATAATTTATTAATACATGGATATGGAGAGCAACTACAAAGCCAAACGCCACTACCTATTACAATGCAAGATGGAGTTACAAAATTTCAAGGAAATTTAAACACTTATAGAGAGCTTATGAACAAAACAGAAAGAGAATTAGTTGCGACTTATATGGAAAATCACGATACAGAATATGTTTTACAAAACTATAATGAAATTGCACAATATTTAACTACACCAGAATTAAAAAGTAATTTTCTTTCTGCGATACAACAATTAAGCCAAGAAATGCCAGAACAAAGTAATATTATAAATTTTGAAGACCATAGAAGAAATATAGGACAAATAAATGAAACACAAATTGAAATGCCAGAAGGCTATTCAATTAATGAATTTGGAGAAATAATTAGACCTGCAAGAGAAGAAAAACAAGAACAAAATCAAGAAATTAATAGAGGGCAAGATGAAAATAAATTATCGTTAAAGCAAAGAGTAGCACAATTTTTACAGAAAAATAATCTGTTTATGAATTTATCTTTTGTAGATAAATTTGTTCATAGACAATTAGATGTATTGCCACCAGCAACGCAAGAAACGAGAAATACAAGCACACAAGCAGTAAATAGAACTAGAGAAAGTTTTATAAATGAACTAACAGATTTTGGAAAATATAGAAATTTACCACCTATTCAAAGAATGTCTGATCCAGAAAGAATAGCACGAATGCAACGAAAAATGGAAGAAAACCAACAATCTAATGATGATAATGAAAGAGGTTAAACAATATATGAATTATAAAAATTCAAAAGAAAATCAAGAACACTTGATGGAACTTTTTGAGAAAGATTTTTCAAATAAAAAGTTATCAAGGGTAGAAAAGAGATATATTAAGTATTCAAATAAATTTAAAGAGAGATTTGGGAGAAGTCCATATATTGCAGAGCCAAGTGGGACAAGAAAACAAACGATTAGGGCAATAAAAAAATGTTTAAAACAAGATAAAGACATATTAGATGAATTGTTGTATCCTAATAATAACAAAAATGCTTTATACTAACTTGTTATTAATTATAAATTAATAAATAAAAATTAAAAGAAAGAGGTATTTAATTATGAATATTAGTGAAAAAGTTATTTCCACAAAAACAGAATTACTAGATATAATAAAACAAGGAATTAATATTTTAGATTATGTAAAAGATGAAAAAGATATTGATTTTGTAACTAATGCAATTATAATTGAAGGAACTGATGAAGATACATATTATGAGGAAACAGCTGAGATAGTATTTAAGTCAATATTATATTATGTATTATTTACAGATGAAGAAACTAAAACATTAAACAGATGTAAAGAAATTGCTAAATATGGTATAAATGGAACAGAAGGACTTAATAAAATTAGAGATATAGTTGCAAAAGAAGAAAGGGCAAATGTACTATTTAAGCCAGTTGAAATTGCTTCAGAAAAAACTGCAAAAGAAGTATTTGAAAAATTAAATGAAAGATTATTAAGAATATAAATAAAAAAATACTACTACTATTATTAAATTTCATGTAGTAGTATTTTTAATCATTTATTATTCAAAATCCACTCATAGACTTTATCTTCAGTAAGTTTGCCTTTTTTCATAAGATTAATTTTTTCTTTAGCTTGTTTTTTCCAAGTTTCAAAATCTTTAGAAAGTTCTTTATTTTTTCTAACTTGCATAAATTTTTGCTGATAAGTCCTTCTATATTCGCCCATAGCCTTATTTTGTTTTAATCTTTCAGTATAAGACTGAAAAGCACCTAAATCTCTACAAGTTTTTGAATTTTCTTTTGGATAGTCGCAAT
>CANOGC010000096.1 GCA_947565445.1 uncultured Clostridium sp.
AAGTCACAAGTTAAAATATTATTTTTTAGGTGAACTAATCAAAAGTTATTGACATGATTCTGATATATGTACTGTAATTTTAACCATATTACAAAGGCTTACCTAAGAAGTGTAGTAGCAATTTTAGTTCTTTTTCTTATTGTATAGGAAAAATCGAATTTTTTGTTGATAGCTTGCGAGTTAGCAAGCGTAAGCAACAAAAAAGAACATTAAAAATTTCCTATAAACAAGGTTAAGTTTTATTAGACTGTCCGCACGAAGTGCGTGACATGTGGCAAAGCCACTTTTCCTATATTATCTTTTCCTTGTTCTTTGTAAATATTAGGTTCGTATTTTTGCTTATATTATACTTTCAGAATTATAGGAGGCAAACTGCAAAGTTTGCCTCCTCTGACACTTTTTATACTTCTTCAAACATATCTTTTCCTACTCCACATAATGGACATACCCATGTATCTGGTAAATCTTCAAATGCTGTTCCTGGTGCTATTCCATTATCTGGATCTCCTATTTCTGGATTATATTCATATCCACAAGCAAGACATCTATACATATCTTCACCTCCTCTTAATTTAAACATGTTTTTATACCCAAGTGCGATAACTGCCACTACTATTAATGCAAATGATAGTGCTTTCCATATTCCACTTTCTAATAATACAATTGCAAACATGCCAAGTGTTGCACTAATTCCATATAATACTAATACTGCTTCTTTTTGAGTAAATCCGTTTTTTAACATTTTGTGATGTAAATGCCCTTTATCTGGCATAACTACTGCTTTTAACGATTTTCCTTTAATAACTCTTCTTATAATTGCAAATAGTGTATCAAATACAGGAAGTGCCAATACAATTAGTGGTGCTACAATTACAATTAATGTATATGTTTTTGCAACTCCTAATATTGATATTACTGCTAATGAAAAACCTAAAAAGTTAGAGCCTGTATCACCAATAAAGGTTTTTGCTGGATTGAAATTAAATGGTAAAAATCCTGTTAATGCTCCTGCAAGTGCTGTTATCATAAGGATTGCAATAATTGGTGAACCATTTAGTGAGAAAATTATTAAAAGTGATAAACAAGATATAAGTGAAATTCCAGATGACAACCCATCTAGTCCATCAATTAGATTTATAGCATTTGTAATTCCTACAATCCAACCTAATGTTAGTATAACCGAAAAAACATTATTTAACTCTGTTAATCCTTCTTTATCTAAAAAAGGTATATTAATATGCTCAATTACTATTCCACATTTTATTACAACTACTGTTGCAATAATTTGTGCTATTAGCTTTACAATTGCTGGTAATCCTTTTACATCATCTATAAAACATGTAATACTAATAATAAGTGCCCCTATTAAAAATCCTACCAATTTTATATTATATTGCTCTACTCCGTAAATCTATACTTCCTTCAATTCCTAAAATTGCAATTAAATAAATAATAGATACTAAGAAACCTGCTATAACTGCAAGCCCTCCAAGCCTTGGCATTGGTTTTCTATTTATTCTTCTTTCATCTTTTGGTAGGTCTATCGCTCCTACTTTTTTTGCAATTTTAATTGTATATGGTGTTATTACAAATGCTGTAATAAAGGCGAGTAAGAATGCTATTGCAATATCTCCCCACATTTTTATTCCCCCTAATATGGTTTTTTATGCTACAAATATATCATAACCATATGCATATTACAATATTTTTTTAATATTTACTATTGTTTGTAATGGTATGGAAAATTTCATTTGCTAGTGCAACATTTTTTATAAATGCTCACTAGTTCATATTTCTTGATTTTTTCGTATTTTAGCATATAGTGCTATTTCTTGTCAAATTCATTTTTAAGCCATCAGTAATAAAGAGTAAAAATTTTCTTTTTAGCTTTTTTAGGTTAAATATTTTACAGTTTTTGGCAATTATGCACTTATTAACTTTTTTCTATTTTTTAGGTGATAATTATCCACATTTGTAAGCCATTTTTATTATTCTGTTAGACTTATCCACAGTTTCTTCTAAATTATATTAAACTATTTTCTTTTTCTTTTGTGTTTCTATTGATTTTTTTCTTTCGTTTATTATATAATTTAACTAGAAAATCTTAATTGTACTTTTCTATGTTCAGTTAGATTTAGTAGTTTTTGAGTAAGTGTTTGTGTGATAGCTGCACTTACTTCTTTTATGCTTATTTTTAATTCTTTTATGTATTTCAGCCCTTTTTCTAGTAATTGTCTTATCGTATGTGCAAATTGTATAAAAAAGTAGTGTGCTTTCATTGCATTGTAATTTTGTGTATTTCTTAAATGAAAAATGGACCAGTTTGAACCAGTATTATAATTGAAATTTGGACCAGTTAGTTACATAACCATGTATTAAATTATATTAAAATTTATTAACGTGTCAATACTAAAATGCATTGATAAATCAAGTATTGACACTTATACTAAATTTTAATTTTAATCAATTAAGAGGTTATATATTAATTTTATGTTATTTAAAAATCTTAATTATAAGGTGGTCCATTTTTCACTCGTTAAATACAGGTTATTAGTTGAACCTAAAAATAAGTTAAAAACAGATAAATTACAAATTATTCCCAAATTCTGTAATTTATCTGTTTTTAATTTATATGAAAATGTGTCAGTCCATATAATTCACGGATTTAGGTGTTATTTTTAATTTAACATAACTTTTTATATTTGGCAATACTTTTTTGAAAAATTTATATTTCATTTCATTTTATCTAATATTATCGCTTTTATTTGCTGTACTGATTTAATTATATCTTTATCTTTTAATATTTCATTATATCTAATAATTTGATTTTTATTTTTTATTATGTCTTCATTAAGTTCCTTAAAATAATAGTTTCCTTCTCCAAATCTCATTGGAAATCTTATAGGAAAACTACTTCCACTTATAAATCCTGTAAATCCTACTAAATCTGCTCCATGCTTTTGTACATTATATGCACCTTTAAATGCTTGAACATATTTAAATTCTTCATCTGTATATTCTATGTTTTCCAATCTATCTAAACATGAACCTATCCATAATAAAGCTGTGCCTAAACTGCTATATACTTCTCTCTGTTGTGGTGTATTGATTTTTACTGATTCTTTTACAACTGCATCTAAATTATTTATTGAATTTTCTAGGCTATATACTAAACTTTCCTTATTCTGTATCATATTATTCTCCTGATATATTTTTTGTTTTCTTTTTCTAATTGTTTTAAACTCTTTTTAGGTGTAGGCAATTCTTCTGGCATAGTTCCGTCCTGCTTGTTTAATTGCTTTTCTAACTATTTTTCCAATTTTATTATGAGTATCACAAGCTTTCTTTTCAGTATCAACTTTATCTCTTTTTAATCTTGATTCTGTTTGCGTAATGCGAAAAAGATTTGCTGCAAGTTCTTCACTTCCCATATTGTCTAAAATATCTTCTCTATATCTTAATCCTTTTCTTTTAGCAATGTCATCAGCTGTTTCTCCGTTGTATAGACCTTTATATCCAGCATTATGAAATTTATCAAAATTTCTAACCCCTGCATTTTTAGCTGTTTGATTAAGTGAGTAATTTCCTTTCCTTGTCAAATTTCTTTGATAAAATCTTTTTTCATCCTCCGTCAATGAAGTATATTCTTTTTCACTAATTTCTTGTTTTCTAGTTTGAATTGCAAAATATGTTTGTGCAAGAGCTACAATTTTTAATCTTGGATTTGCATTTTGAGCTATAAGGTAGCAAGCATAGCGTGTTAATTTATAATCTTTTTGTTCTCTCTTTGCACCAGAACCTATTTCAACCATTTTGTTGCTGGCAACGAAATGGTCAATATCAGTTATTTCAGAGTTTTGACAAGCTATTTTTGCTTTTTCAATTACTGCATCAAAATACCTCCATTCTTTATAACTTAAAACTTTCATTAATTCTCTTGCATACCAATATTCAACTCCATTTTCATCAATATGTTTTATATCTTCAAAGGTTTTGTTGCTATAATTTTCCTTTTTATCTAGTTCATTCATTTGAAATCATCTCCATTTCTTACTATTTGACATTTTATTACAATTTCAAGTAAATTGCAACATATTTACGAAAATTTGTTTTGGGTTAGCAAGATTTTTTCAATTGATTTTTTAGTCCCCTATAAGCATTTTTCTTAGACAATTCTGTAAAGTTAGTTAAGCCTAATAATGAATTTTTTAGTCCTATTTCTACTTTCTTTATGTCTTCAATTTGTAATATTCTTTTCTTGATTTTCAATCTTGTTTTATTTGGAACAACTAGCTGATGTTGTGGAGATATAACAAAACCAGTAATTTTTTTATACCCATTATTATCATATCTAATTGTCTTTCCCTTACTAATTTTCTGTCCATGCTTCTTTATAATTGCTTTTAATTGTTTTTCTTCTTCAAAGCTAATTTTTCTATTAGTGGAAAGAGTAATATCATCTACATATATTGAACATAGTAAATTATGTTCTTTACAATAGTTTATAATTTCGTCAAACATATCTAAATTAGCTAAATATGAAAGAATTTGACTCGTTGGAGTTCCAGAAGGTAAATGATTTTTTATCTTTATATGTTTTGCTTTCATGTAATCATATACACCATCTTCTATATATACATTTTTATCTTTATAATTTATTGTTGTTATGTCTGTACATATCTTTGCTACATCTGGTGCCATTTTTAATTTTTTTAAGAAAAAATTATATATTTTATTTCTATGAGTATTTGGAAAAAATGGATAGGTTATACTAAATTAGACAAAAAAGATAAGGACATGTTAAAATAAAA
>CANOGC010000097.1 GCA_947565445.1 uncultured Clostridium sp.
GTCTATTGAAATTTGGTTAGAAAATAAAAAATTGAGAATTTCGCAATTAATTTATATAAACTTGTACTTGAAAAATAATATAAAGTATGATATAACATGTAAATAAATTTATGGAGGGAATAAAATGAGCGAAAATAAGAAAAACAAAGGACAATTATTTGTTAAAATAATGGCAGCAATTTTAGCAGGACTAATGGTACTTGCAACAGCTGGTACTCTAATCTATTATTTATTAGCAAAATAAGAAAGAAGGAATAATATTGATAGATGGATTTGGAACAAATTTTCAAAAATTTTATGATGATATTATATTAGGATATTTGAATGCATTTACAAACAACCCAATGAGTTTACTAGTATTGGTAGTAGATATTACAATCGTCATATTTTTAGGAGCGACAATAATTAAATTTGCAAAGAACTCAAGAGCATGGCAATTACTAAAAGGAATCTTCTTTTTAATAATTGCAAATGTAGTAAGCTATGTACTACAACTACGAATTTTAAATTTTTTATTAAGTATAGTAATGACATGGGGAGTATTTGCACTAATTGTAATTTTTCAACCAGAACTTAGAAGAGCACTTGAACAATTAGGAACAAACAAATTTACAAGATTCTTTGGAATAGATAAAAATTTAGAAACAAGAACAAAAGAAGATATCTATAAAATAATTATTGCAGTAACAGAACTTGCAAAAAATAGTACAGGTGCATTAATAGTAATAGAAAGAGATATTGAAATTAAAGATATTATTCGGAACTGGAATTGCAATAGGTTCTGAAGTATCGCCTCAATTATTGGTAAATATATTTGTGCCTAATACACCACTTCATGATGGAGCAGTTGTTATATCTAATAACAAAATTGTAGCAGCAGCATGTATGCTTCCATTAGCATCAGATACAGATATTGCAAAGGAGTTAGGAACGAGGCACAGAGCTGCAATAGGAATTTCAAAAGAATCTGATGCAATCGCTATTGTAGTTTCAGAAGAGACTGGAAAAATATCTATAGCTAAAGATGGTACTTTAATTGCAGATGTAAAAGAAGAAACATTAAAAAAGATACTTATTAAAAATATTATAGATAAACGTTTTGATAAAGTAAGAATAAGTAAAATTGAAAGGCTAAAAAGTATTAATTTTGGAAAAGATAAAAAAGAAGAAAAGGATTAGTAGCTCCACGTGGCGGTTACGCTTTTCTTTTCGTGCTTTAGCCAAAGAAAAGAAAATGCCTAACCGCCAGCAATTTCTTAGCCGTAGCATTTTTAATGCGTACGGATAAGTTATGCGTAGTGATGGAGCGGATTTTTAATGCAAAAGCTTAAATAGTAAAAATTAGATTTTAAGATATAAATTTATAAACAGCTTCTGCAAAACCTGCATTTTCAGAATTATTTGTTGTAATATAACTTGCTACTTTTTTTACTTCATCATAAGAGTCTGAAAGAGTAGCACTTTTTCCTGAAATTTTAATCATATCAATGTCATTTACATTATCTCCAATAGACATTATATCTTGTTTATCTACTTTTAAGAAATTACTTAAATATTCTAAAGCATAGCCTTTTCCAATATGTTTTGGAGTAATATCTAAATACTCATATTCTTTGTTAATAATTTTATCTTTATAAAATCCTTTTTTTCTAATATGATTAATGTTTAAATCAAAATTAGATAAAATTTCATCTTTTAGATTTGATAAATCCTCGGTACTTGAAATTACTAACTTAAAGATAGATGTGTTATTATTTGTAACATAATCTTGTACATTTTCAGCAATTTTAAATGATAAATTAGATGTGTTTTTATTGCCGTTTAAAATATAGTTACGAAGATCCATATAAAGTAAATCCTCACTTATAATTTCTGTGTCACTATATACATGAACATGAAAGTTATGCTTTTTTGCTAAGTTATAGCAAGAGTTAAAATCTTGTAATGGTAAAAGGTTTTTATATATTTCTTCACCGGTTTTTAAATTTATAATTTGTGTCCCATTTCCAAAGATTCCATAAGAAGCATGGCATTTATCACATATATCTTTTGTAATAGAATATGTTTTTCCAGTACAAATAGCAAAATCGATATTCTTTTTTTCCATATCATAAATAGCATTTAAATTGTTAGCAGGAATTAGATTATTGTGGTCTACTAAAGTACCATCTAAGTCACTTGCAACTAGTTTAATGGGCATAAGATACCTCCTAATATAAAATACGATACTATTTTATCATATATTGATAAATAATGGTAGAAAAACTGCAAAAAAAGAGATATAATAGTTACTGAATAATTATACAAGAACATGTAGTAATATAAAACTAAAAATTCCGTTCTCCAAGGCGTTTTAGTATAATTGGTTTTAACAACACTTGAAACACACTATACTTCGAGAAAAAGAAATATGGCGCCTTTGGCTAACAGGTCGAACTCGTTTTTAATTTTATATTACTACATGTTCAAGTAATTATCTTATAACATAGAAATGGAGTAGGTATGAGAAATATTAAATTAACAATAGAATATGATGGAAGTGATTTTAATGGTTGGCAACGTCAACCGAACAAATTAAATATACAAGGAACAATTGAAGAAGTTATTAAAAGCATTGTAGGAGAAGAGGTAGAATTAAATGCATCACGGAAGAACAGATGCAGGAGTTCATGCTTATGGACAAGTTGCAAATTTTAAAACAAATTCTAACTTACCTATTGATAAATTTGCAATTGCTATTAATTCTAGGTTAAAGAAGACTATAGTAATAAAAAAAGCAGAAGAAGTAGAAGAGGATTTTCATGCAAGATATGCTTGTAAGAAAAAAACATATGAATATGTTATAGATAATTCTAAACATGGAAGTGCTATTTATAGAAATTTAATGTATCATATTCCACAAAAATTGGATGTAGAAAGTATGAAAGAAGCAGTTAAATATTTTGTTGGAGAACATGATTTTAAAGCATTTAAAGCAAGTGGAACAAGTAGCAAAAGTAGTGTAAGAACAATTTATAAAGCAGAAGTTATAAAGGAAGATGAAAAAATTATAATAAGGTTAACTGGAAATGGATTTTTATACAATATGGTTCGAATCATTTCTGGAACATTAGTAGATGTAGGATTAGGAAAAATAAAACCAAATGAAATTTGTAATATAATAGAAGGAAAAGATAGAACAAGAGCAGGAAAAACATTACCTGCACATGGATTGTATCTAGTAAATGTAGAGTATGACTAACAGTCACAAAAAAAGTAAAGTATTCATAATATATATTAGCTAATCTATAAAAAGAAGGGAGAAGCATATGAATACTTTACTTATATTTTTTGCATTACCACTTGCTACTATTATTTTAGCAATTGTTCTACAAAAACTAATTAAATGTCCTGTTTTAGTTGCAGCAATATTTTTTGCAATTTACTTAATTGTAGCTTTTGCAGTATTTAATGCTACATTTTTAATAGCAGTAATTGTATATACATTTTTAGCTTATGTAACTGCATCCATTGTAAAAATTCTTTGTTGTTTTTTTAGTAATTGCAATTGGAGTTTAAATTGTGGTTGTAGTACAAGAGAAAATAATTGCTCTTGCAGAAACAACACAAATACATCAAACAATAATGTGATTGCATTAAATGATGCAAATGGTAGTCTACGTATTTTAAATGATAATGGATGTAATTGTAGGCTTACATGTACAAATGGAAATTCTACAGTATTTAATAATGGATATAATAGAGGATATAATAATGGCTATGATAATGGATATAATAATGCTGTAGATTTTTTAAATGATAATAGTGGAAATGGGTGCAATGGAATAGTGGCAAGCAGTAATAATAACAATAATTGCTATTGTTGTAGAAGAAGATGCAGATAGTTGTGAAATTGTTTAAAATTCAAAAATTATAAATTTTATATTTTTGTAATTTTAAGAGAAATTCAAAAAAATGTCAAAAATATGCATAAAAATTTTTCTTAAGTCAAATACTAAAATAAACTAAAAACAAAAAGGAGGGAAAAATTTGAAAGCAACAGGAGTCGTAAGACGTATTGATGATTTAGGAAGAATTGTTATTCCAAAAGAAATTAGAAAAACACTTAGAATTAAAGAGGGAGACCCTCTAGAGATATTTACAGATAAAGAAGGAGAAGTTATTTTAAAGAAATATTCTCCAATTGGAGAACTTTCTGAATTTGCCACAGGATATGCAGAAACTTTAGCAAAAACTACAGGACATATTGCTTGTATTACAGATAAAGATACAGTTATTGCAGTTTCTGGTGGTTCTAAAAAGGAGTTTTTAGAACAAGATTTAAGTGGCGAATTAGAACAATTATTAGAAGACAAAGAAGTATATACAAGTAAAGAAAATAACGAAGTAGCTATTCCAATTACAAAAAATGATAATAAAGAAAGAAAATACAATTCTCAAGTTATATATCCTATTATTTCACAGGGAGATGTTATAGGAAGTGTTATTCTCTTATCAAAGGATAACAATACAAAAATGGGAGATTCAGAACTAAAAGTAGTACAATCAGCAGCTGGTTTTTTAAGTAGTCAAATGGATATTTAGGTAAAAGGGCAAGAAACAATTCTTGTCCTTTTAAAGAATAGGCTTTAAGTTTATTATACAAGTAATAACAAGTAGAATACGAAAAATAGTTCAGGATGTAATAGAAATGTAATAAAGGAAATTGCAAAATTATGAAAGGTTAGAAAATAAATAGATACA
>CANOGC010000098.1 GCA_947565445.1 uncultured Clostridium sp.
TGTTACTATTATTATTTTTGTTATTAATGTTTTTGCCATAAACCATTTAAACATATTTTTCATCTCCTATATTATCAATTTATTTAATTTTCTTCGCCACCAGAATTGATTTCTAGTGGTTTTTAGGTTTCTATCCTTATAACTTCATATCCTAATTTTTACTTTTATTATTCTTTGAAAGAAATATAAATATAACAATTACTAATATAAGTACTCCTATTCCTACATAAATTATCATATCTAACTTATGTAAAAATAAATCTTTTCTTTCTTTTTCTGACCTTAATTCCTCTAATTCCTTCTCTCTTTGTTCTGCCTTCTTATTTCCTATTTCACTATTAGCTTTCTGTTCTTCAAATATTTCATTAGGAATATTTACTTCTACTTTTGTTGTTGCTCCATCTATTTTAGATTTTAATTCAATAGTATATGGCTCAAAATATTCTGTAAATTCTTTATTATATGTATCTTCACTATATTGTTTCCAACCTTCAATACTTTCAACTTTTTCATCTGTTACAATTTTTGCTATAACTGTATTACTTAATTTATTAAATTCATAAGTAAAATTAGCATTTAATTCTCCAATTAGTTTTACACTTTTAATTCCAAATGGAATACTATTTAAAAAATTTATATCTTCATAAGATACCCATGCAGTTCCATTATTACCCCAGTCTGCACCCCAAGAATTTAAAATTAACCATGCACCATCATTTTCAGGTCTACAATTTGAATTGAAATTATTTCTTGAATATTTATCATCCCAACCTATAATTGTTACTGCATGACCTGTTGTTTCTTCAACATATTTAAGTACTTGTTCTCTTGTATTTAATTCTACTTTTTCATCTTTTAGTTCATTACAGTAAATTGCATTTGTAGATGGGTTATACCATTTTATATCTGCATTCATAGATAAATATACTCCACCATTATTCATAATTTGCTTTTTTATACTATCAACTTTTTCATCTTTCTTATCAAATATTTCCAAGTCATAATCTTTTATTATTGTTGGTGCATTCTCAAATTTCTTTTTATTAGTTTCATTAAATTCATAATCTTTATTAGGAATATCCTTCTCTAATGCGTATTTGCCAACTAAAATATTAGAAACTAATGCTCTTGCTGTTGTTATATCTGTTTTCCATTCTACATCTCCACCAAAGTAAGGAGCTTCTGAATATGATAAATAAGCCTCTGATAAATTATAGTCTATTCCTCTTGTCTTTAATATATAGGTTTCAAATGTTTTTGTCATTGCAAAAGCTGAACACCAACCTCTTTGACCTTGATTTTCTATTCTTATATTTATATCATTTCTTAAATCATACTTGCTTGGTATTTCTGTTTGTTCATCTGTTGCATATACTGTACTAAAAATTGATATAAATGTTGTTATTACTAGAAATATACTAATTAAAATTTTCTTTCTCATACTATCTCTCCATTTATTTTAACATTCTTTGAATATAATTTCATTACTATTTATTTCATAACTTGTTATTCCTTCTTGTACTATATCTCCATTTGGTACTTCTAACATTATTGTAGTTTTAAATCGTTTTCCTGATTTTAATTCTATTGATATATCAAATAAAATTTTAAATTCTATTTCTTCTTGTGTAATTCCTACTTTTTTCAACAAACTTCCATCAAATACTATACTGTCATCATTTGACTGATAATTTACTAAATATTCATTTGCAAATCTTAATGAAATTTGATTTGATGTTTTATTCTCTGTAAATATGACTTCATTTTCTACTTTATATTCTTCTGAATTTTTAAATAGACTACTTCCATTAAGTGGTTTATATATATGTATATTTCCCTTTATTGGAACTTTTGTAATTTCAAAATTATCTATTAATATTCTATCAATTATTTCGTTATCATTAATATTTGCTATATCTATATGAATGTCATTATTTTGCATAATGTTTAGATTCCATTTTTCTTCTGACTTTCCTTTATCTTCTCCATCTACTCCACTTACTACTGTTATTTTTGATATTTGAAAAGGTATATTGGTATCACTCTTAACAAAATACTTAATTATTATCCCCAATATAACTACTACAAGTATTCCTATTACAATACTAATTAAAATTTTCTTTTTCATATTTAACACCTCTTATAATTATTACTTATGTTTCTTTGATTTTAATATTATTCCAATTATCAATAATATAACTGCAACTGCAAATACAATTATAAATATATTCTGCATATTATTTGTTTTAGTAGGCTCTATTGTTTCTTGTTCTTTAAGTATTTCTGTTTCTTTAATTTCTTCTTGTTTTTCATCTTTAAGTTTAGTTTCTATTGTTTCTCCATTTGCTAATTCTACATAATTCATAACTTGTGTATCACGCATTAAATCCAAACTATCATCATAAGAAATCCAAGCTGTTCCGTTGTTACCCCAACTACTACCCCAAGAATTTAATACTAACCATGCACCATCATTTTCAGGTTTTTCATAGTAGAAATTATCTTTTGAATAATTATCGTCCCAACCTATTATTAATACCCCATGAAAACCACCTGAGTATTTTTCTTTATGATATATTCCACCTTTGTACTTATGCCATTGATTATCAGTTAAAACTAAAGTGGTTGTACCCCCATAATTCATAATATAATTTTTTAACATTTCATGTTCCACATCAATAGATAAAAAATTAAATTCTGCTACTGCCTTTGATGTTGCTTCATCATACTTCTTTTGATTTTCTTCACTTATTATATAATCTTTAGTTGGAAAATCACTCTCTAATACCTGTTTTTCATAAGTTCCACCAAATTCTTCAAAGTATGCCATATAAGCCTCTGATAAATTATAGTTAATTCCTTTTGTTTTCTGTAAAAATGTTTCTACCATCTTTGTTTTTGAATATTCATCACACCATGGTCTAGTGCCTTGATTTTCTACTTCAATACTTATATCATTCCTTAAATCATACTTACTTGGTATTTCTACTTGTTCATCTGTTGCATATACTGTACTAAAAATTGCTGTAAGTATTGTTATTACTAGAAGTAGACTAATTAAAACTTTTTTCTTCATATTATTACCTCATTTCTTTTTACATTATACTACAAAATTCGACAAAAATTTACTTGAAATATTTGGAAGTGAATTTATTAAGTATTTGCTCTGATTTCAAAATATCAAAACTATTCTCAATACTAAATATTTCCTTAATTCCTTCCTTTAATCTATCTGCATTTTCAGTTGATAATCTTTCATTTACTGTTGCTAAATTTATCATTAAACAAATATGATGGTATGTTTCGTTTACTACTATGTCATCTATTATGTAATTAGGTATCTTAAATCCAAAATACTTTTCTAATGTTTCTTGTATTACTTTTTGCCTTTGTAATCTTATCTCTATTTGTAGCTTTCTCTTTTCTATATCTTCTGTGGCATAATCTTTTATAATGCCTTCCATAATATAAATAACTCCTTCCATTTGCATTATAACATATTCACTCAATATTTTGAATGGTTTTGTCAAAATTCCTCTCAATTTGTTGAGTGGTTTTAAGGTTATATTTTGTTAAAATTAAGAAAATATAGTAAAGGTGGGGGATAGATGGATTTTTCTGATGTAGTTGCATTAAAAATTAAAGAATTAATGGAACAACAAGATGTAACAACTTATAAACTGCAAGATTTAACTGGTGTTTATAGTTCTACTATTGCAATGTTCTTAACTAGACAAACTAAAACTATAAGATTAGAAAACTTACTCTATATCTGCGAAGGCTTAGGAATAACTTTATCTGAATTCTTTGCAGATGAAAGATTTAAAAATGCTGAAGCTAAAGACTGGCTTAAAAAGAAAAAGGAGAAATAACTGATTTTTAGTATAGTATCAATTATTTCTCTTTTTTAATGTTATTATTAAAATGATATTCCTTCTTTTATTCCCAGTTTAAAAGTTTCTATTTTTTCTAATCTTTCTATATCCTCATCTAAACTAATATATTCAAGTACAGCTTTTAATTCTTCTTTAATTAAATCTACTACTTGTCTATCATCTACAAATTTTCTAACATTAGGATATTTATTTTTAATTGCTCTCATTTTATCTGTTATTTCTTTATAGTCTTTTCTTTTACTCCATATATTAAACCTATTGTCCTCTATAAACTGCATTATACTGTCTATATAATTATAAAAGAAATTATCATTTGAATTCTGTTCATCTTTTAACTTGTTTCTTGCTCTTTTTTCGGTGGTATATTCCTTATCTAAACAAACCCCATATATAAAAGACCTCTCTGATGTATATTGATTTAATTCTTCTTTGTAAATATCCCATTTATCAAATAAATCCTGCTGTTCATCTGTCAAAGTATTTTTTAGTTGTTCTTCTAATTCTACTATTCTTCCTAAAATTTCATTATAGACATCACTTGTTTTAAATGTTTGTCCTATATATTCATAAAACATATTCAAAAGTAGGGGAATGTTCTTATTAGAAATTTTAATTTTACTTCCAAACTCTTTATTAAATTGTTTTGTAAATGTAATTACATTTTCTATTTTCATTTACTGCTCCTTTCCTAAAATCAATTTTAAACTATTTTTTATCTTAATAGTACAGTTTGTTGCTTTCAAAATTAGCTTTTAATTGTCCGTAAATCTCGTTTGAATGTCCTATATATTAAATACTTCTTGTACTTTTCTTTTTAATGCAGTTGCAATTTTCTCCAT
>CANOGC010000099.1 GCA_947565445.1 uncultured Clostridium sp.
GGGTCACCAAAACGTTCCAAAAACCAAAATGTATTTCTTTGTAGGAGGCTTTGCAGTAAGCCTACCACTGAAATTGGACAAAATGAAAACTCACTGATTTTACAAGTGAGTTTTTTTCATTTACTTGATTATTAAGTTTCTCAAAGCTAAAAACATTTCTATATCTTACATTTACTGACTTGTTTGTTATGCTACTGAAAGCTAAAAACATTTCAACTTTTTTCATTTCCTACTATTATTTTTCTTTTTTATATTTCTTCTAGTCTAACCTTTATTACTTAATATATGTATGTATATATTGTATTAGATTTTACTTGTCCGCTTCTTACTTTTATTCTTATTTTAATTGTTGTTTATTTCCTCTTCAAGCATTGTTTATTTATTTACTGGAAAAGGTTTCGCTCAAAACTGAAAAACTTGTTTAAAGCCTTTCTTAATCTAAACTAATTATTGTTACTTTCTATCTCTTATTTCTTTAATTTTTCCTTTAATGTATTAGATACCTCTTCTAACAAACGAGATATATCTATTATTGTTAATTTCATATATTCTTCTTGCTTATCACTATACTTATCTATTTGTTTTATTTGTTGCATTATTTCCCTTACTTGCTTTCAGATTTTATCGTATGCCTTATAGAAATTTAGTTTTTGTTGCGACTCTTGATTTTCTTTTATTATTCTTACCATTTCTATTACCTACTTTCTAATATTTTCACTAATTCGGTTATTCTTTATCTTCAAGTTATCTTATTTCAGTTGAAAATCGTGTTTAAGAGTTGTTTATTGTTTTAGTGGGAAAGGTTACGGCTGAAAGTAGAAAAATGACTGTTGCTCCTTATGAACTGTTATTATATTATTGATAGATTTATGTTAAAAAATAGACTACTTTGTGTTGTAGTCCATTATATACTTTTTTACATTAAGATAATAATTTTGCTTTTTCTCTTTGAAATTCATCTTCTGTTATTGTTCCATTATCTTTTAATTTTTGTAATCTTTCTAAATCTTCATATTTATTTGTGCTGTAACTAATGCTATTTATATCTTTTTTACTATCATCAGGTAATGCACAAACTATTAGAAGTCCAATAAGTCCCAAACAAAATCCCCAAACATAGCCATATTGTGAACCCTTTCTTAATGCAATATACCTACAAGCATAAGCCATAACTATTGAATAAAGATACCATATTAACAGAAAGTCACTACCCTCAAATGCGTCTACCATTATGAATACCATAATAAAAGTAATTATACTAACAATAACATTTTTTATGGTAAATACACCTATATTCTTGAAATATCTATAAAATTCTCCCATTGTTTTCTCCTTTCTTATTTTATATTTATATTATATCACATTTATTATACTATACCCACTTTATTTAATCAAGTATTATTTATATTTCTTAAAGTATTGTTTTCTTATCTTAAATTACCATTTTGTGTAAAATTCTAAATAGGTGATAATATGAAAGAAAACAAAGAAAATACACTAAAAGTTATAGGTCAAAATATCAAGCGAATTCGTTTGATGAAAAATCTAACACAAGAGGGACTAGCAGAAAAGCTAGAAAAAAGTATAAATTTCATTAGCTTAATTGAGAGGGGCGAAAGTGGTATTAGCATTTCTACTATTATTGATATATGTAATGCACTTCAAATCAACTCTGATGAACTCTTTAATGGCTTAATAGATAAGCAAGTTATTACAGATGATGAGTTTATTACTAATTCCTTAAATATGTTCAACAGAGAAGATAAGAAAATAGTTAAGGGACTTATTGATTATATCATTAACTCTAAAAAGTAATGCTATTGTTCTATATTGTCTAAATTGAAATTAGATAGCTTTATTCCTAACGATAACCCTCTAAAAAACATTTGCTTGTCTATATCATTATCTAATTCGTGTGCAAGACTGCATAATTCATCTAAACTATCAATGTTTTGATTTTCTAGGTGTTCTATGAAGTCTTGTTTTGCTTTCTTTAGTTTTTCTAGGTCTTGCTTGTATTTTTTAGTAGTTGGTTCTTCTAATACTATGTCATATAAATTTAAGATAATATCAGTATCAGTCATAATTTGCTCCTTTCCGTATTTTATTATGTAGCCTACACTCTAATAACTTAATTGGTCAAGAAAAGGAATTACCCTCCCAAAATCTAAAAAATTTTTTAATCTCTGTAAGTATTGAGAAATCAACAAAAGTTGGTTTCTTTTTTATTTTTCTGTAATTTTATTTCAAAATTTGAAGAAAGTTGACCCAAAAAATCGTTATATATATCGCCACACAAAAAAAGTTTTAAGGATTTAGGTAACTAAAAATAATCAAATGAAAAAACTTTAAGAAATTTTCCTCATTTTGAAAAATTTTCACTCAAAAAATCGTTATAGAGAATAATGGCACTCTAACAATTTTTCAGTGAAGAAAAACAAAAAGGTTTCATTACTTGATTGTTAAGTTGCTTAAAACCAAAAAAGAAAAGAGGTGATTATTATGATGAAACAAGAAGAAAGCAAACCAGTTTATTACTGCATACCTAACAGAACACTCAAACTTGATGACTGTGACAGTGTATCTTTCTTTGAGTTCCCTACTCACATTGAAGCAACTGCACGTACATATACTAGACACTTCAAGACAAAAGCAGAGATACAAAGAGAATTGAACTACTGGAAAAGACAGCCGTATGCTCTCATGGGAGCAAAGGGCAAAGAAATTGCTGAAAAGATTATAGCACTGGAAAAGGAACTACAAGGAAGAAAGCAGACTCACAGACCACGAAAGAAAACAGCAACAACAAGAAGTACTAATGCAACAAGTCTAGCACGCTCAAAAAAGAGATTAGTACATTTGTTATATAACAACTTTGCTGTCCCTTTTGCACTACATATCACACTAACATATGGAAAGAAAAAATATTTGTACTCGGCTGTCTGCAAGGACTTTAGTAGCTTTAGAAAAAGGCTATGTTATAGGTTTCCAAAGTTAGCCTTTATAGCTATCTATGAACCTCACGAAGACAGTTCTTGGCACATACACTTGATACTGAAAAACTGCAAAGGAGTCAAAAGGAAATTACTAGAAAGCTTATGGCAAAAAGGTAGAGTAAACCTGAAAACATTCAATGTTGCTAAAGCTCCTTATTTCTGTAAAAGCTCCAGACTTGATACTTACCCAGCTGGAGCCCGACTTTATACAAAAAGTCGCAATGTTATACCTCCCATTGAGCAAAAAACAGATATACAAAGCTTTAAACGAAAAGTAGCTGAAATGGACTGTATATCTCAAGAGGGAAAGAGCCTTGTTGTTGAAGAAAACGGACAAAGGAGAATTGTGAACAATCTGTTATTCGAAAAATACAGCAAAGGAAATGACAAAAAGAAACAAGATTAAGAAAAAGAAAGGAAGAAAAATTATGAAAAACTTAAATAAGATTAGTAAAAAAGAAGAAGAAATGTTAGCAAGAAGAAAATATAATATTTGGAAGATGAATATGTGGACTTTAAGTGATGAAGAAATGAAAGAAAAAGAAGATTATTTGATAAGAAAAATGGATCTTTTACAAAAAAGGTCTAAAGTGTCTGTTGATATGTCTTCAGAAAAAGAATATTTCGTAAACAAAAAAAGATATCTTATGATTTTGCGTAATAATCTTGCAGAAACGTGTGTGCTTATACAAAAAGGTAAATACAAAGAAATAATTAATAACGAAGACATTGATAAACTTTTAGATTTAATAGATAAAATCAAGTTTAAATTATTGCAAATAGAACTCCCATTAGAAAGTAAGTTTGATAATTTGTTATATGACAATAAATGTGCGAAAGATGATACAACACATTAAAACAAAACAAAAAACATTATTTTTAGGAGGTGATACTATGGAAAACAAAAACGAAGAAAACCAAGAAGAATTATATTCTTGTTACTCAAGTGAAGATGAACTTGTTATGACAGAAGAAATCAAGCAAGTACTTGATGAACAGTCAAAAGAAATCTGGAAAGAAATAGAGAAAAAGCTATGTGATGAATTTATAAACGAATTTACAAAGTGTTGGCAAGAGATGTTTCCAGGACTATCAGAGTAATGTAAAAATAAATTGCTTGAATAGTGTGTCTCCCTTAATAGATATACTATTCAAGTAAAATTTCTAAAAAAGAAGGGAACTTGTTGTTATGAGCGAAGTTAATTTATTAGAGGGGCTTGAAAACCTTGAAATCAGTGAGGAACAAGCAGATACATTAGCTTTTGCTATATCAAGCAAAGCTATAAAAGAGTACATTGAAGAAAATGAAGAAGAATATGAAGAGTGGCTAGAAGAAGAGTACGAACAGAAGTTGGCAGAAGTGTATTTTACAGAACTTATCTTTGGAAAAGCAGTTTAAAAAGGAGATAATGAAAAATGAAAAATTGTGTATTTTATGGTAGATTTTCTAGTAAAAAGCAAAA
>CANOGC010000100.1 GCA_947565445.1 uncultured Clostridium sp.
GAACTTTTCATAAATTAATTTTATAGGGTGATCATATCATAAGTTATTCATAAATTATGTAAATTATAATTGACATGCTTGTTCCAATTTGTTAAAATAAACATAAGTATAGTTTTGTGTATTTATGCAAAGTCTGAAAGGAGAAAACAAATGAAACGTTTAGAAGAATTAAAAGAAAATTTTTTAAATGAAATAAAGCCTTTAGTTGATCAATTTATAGAAATTAGAAGTCAAGAATTAAATCTAACAAGCAGAATGGAATATGTCGATATTATAAAGCAAGTGCAAAGCAAGGTAAGTGAATTTAAAAGAACATATAGAGATATGTCAAGTAAAGAGATTGAAAGAATACAAGCAGAAAATGTACAAATTAATATAGAGCGTAGTGATAAAATTAGAAATATGGTACAGATAAGACAAGATATATTTTCAAGAGATACAGCGATGAAAGAAGCAAAAGGAGAAGGAAAAAATGATACATATCAATTATTATGTATAACTCAAAAAGATGAAATAGAAAAATTTAATAAAATAAAACAACAATGCAAAGAGGAACAGGAATTGTATGAATTTAATATAGGGCAAATAGAGCAAATAGAAAAAGCACAACCAGACTTTGAAGAAAAATATGGAGATATGGATTATATAACTGAAAAAGAGATGTATAGATTAGATGTTTTGATAGGTAAAAATGAAGAATGTAAAACAGTCAGAATATCGAATAGTCAAGCATATGATGAAAATGGAAATGTACTAAATATGGATAATATTCTACAAAAAACAGATGAAAAATTAAAACAAGAAAGGAAAGAAAAATTAGAGCAATTAAGAGAACAAGTAGAAAAAGTATTTGATGAAGCACAAACAGAATTTGATGAGGTTGAGGCTAAAGTTGATGAAGAATTAAGAGAAGAAGCAAGACAGAAAGAACTAAGCATACAGGAAGATGAAAAAGAACAAGATGTTCCTAAAAAAGGAATAATAAGAAGATTATGGGAAAAAGCAAAATCATTTTTTGAAAGAAAAGTTATACCTGCTTTAATAGAGCCAATAGAACAAGAGCCAAAAGACGCAAATACATTTAAAAAAGAGGTAAAAAAAGATGCTCCAACATTAAGCAAACAAGCTGAAAATTCGAAAAAATTTACAAATATAGGGAAAAATCCAGGAACAGAACAAAAAATTAGTGATGTGCTTACAATACTTGATTAATATAATAAAAAATGTGTAGTGAAATAAAATAGCTTATTTTACTGCACATTTTTTACAAATTTACATAAAACTATTGAAAAAAATATATGTATGTGATAAAATAAACATAAGCGTGAATTTACAAAATTAGGTAAATTTGAAAGGAGAAAATAAATGAACGAAGAATTAGAAAAAAAATTTTTAGAAGAAATGAAACCATTAATTGATGATTATGAAAGATATGTTGATGAAGAAATGCCATATAGTTCTGTTATAGAAGTAAATAAATATAAACAATATGCAAATGATGAAGAAGGAAAAATACTACAAAGCTTAGATGAAGAACTAGAAAAACTTGTAGCATCTAAAATGGCAGAATTAACACAAGCAAGAGAAAAAAAGACACAACAAAAGAGGGAAGAAATATACACTAAAACACAAGAATTTGTAGATGCAACTAGAGGGAAAATAGACGAACACATTAAAGAAAAAAATGAACAAATGCAAAAAAAACAAGAAGAAGCTAAAACATATACTAAGGAAATAGTAGATATAAAGAGGAAATTAGCAACAATACAACAAGGAATAACAATGTTTAAAGATATAGATGAACATATATATACAGCTATGAACGAATCAGAACAAGAGAAAATGAACGACTTAACAGAAAAAAATAGATTATATAATCAAATAGAAAAAGACTATAATGGTATGAAAGATGAAGTAAGGCAATTAGAGGAAGAATTAAGCAGATTTGAAAAAACATATGGTAGAATAGATTTTGAAAGTGAAAATGTAATTGATGATATATTAAAAATAATAAAAGAACAACAAGAAAAATACTTATCAAATAAATCAAAAGATGAAGTGAATAATCCTAGAACACATGAAACATCAGATGACGATATTAAAATGACTTCGATAGGAGAACTAGAAAAAAGAAGAAGAGCTAAAGAAGAAAAAGATAGTAGTGTATTAGATAATGATGAAGGTACACAGAAAGAGGAAGAAGCAGAACAAAACGAAGATCAAAAAGAAAGAACTGTATTTCCAAGAATTAATCCAGACGACGTAGAAGTTATAGCACCTCCCAAAGTATTAACAAGAGATGATTTAAAAGGCAATGAAGGACAAGATAGTAGTGTATTAGATAATGATGAAAACGAAGTAGATGAAGAAAAAAGAAAACAAGAAGAAGAGCAAATGTGGGAAGAATATAGAAAAGAGCAAGAAGAACAAGAGGAACAAGCTAAAAAAGAGATAAAAGAAAAACTAGAATTTAAAGAAGAACAAGAAAAAGAGAAAGAAATAAGAGAAAAGAAAGAAGAATTTTTTAATAAAAAAGAAAAAGGATATGAAGATTTATTAAAAGATGATGTATCATATCAAGCATTAAAAGAGAAGTTAATTAACACATATAAATTACCTCAATTAGAAAAAGCATTAAACAAAAAGTCTTTAGTAGAAATATATGAACTATATGTAAAACAAGTTATCAAAGATTTAGAAAATGCTGAAATAATAGAAGAAGGATTAACTGAAGAAGAATTAGAGGCAAAACTACAAGAAAAATTAGATAATGAAGAACTTAAAACAATATTATCAGTAAGATTAGAAATACTAAAAGACAGAGAAAAACAAATAAAAAAACAAGAACAAGAACAAGAAAAATATAACCAAAGAGAAGAACAAGTAACTAAATTCTTTGAAAAAATAGAAGAAAAATACGGTACAGATTTATTACCAATAGTATATTTAAAAGATAAACAGGAGTTAATAGAAAAATATGCTAAAGGTGAAAGTACAGAATTATTAAGTAATTTTAAATTTTTAGAATATTGTGAAGAACAACTTAAATCATTAGAAGAATTTCTAAATGATCCAATAATAAAAGAAGAAGTAGAAGCGGGAGCAACACTAGAAGAAGTAGATGCCTATAATGATTTACAATATAAAATTGAAGACATAAGAAAAAAAGCATTAGACTTAGGAGAAATATCACCATTTATGCAAGAATGCAAAGAAAAACTAGAAAAATTCTTAGCAAAGAGCGAAGAGGGGTATAAAGATTTATTACCAACTTTGTATTATGACATTAAAGAAAACAATATAAAAAATCAAATGTTATCATTTATGAGGAATTCAACTAACATAAATCAGATTTTAGCTGAATATGAAGAAAAATACGATAGAGCAAGTGTTGATAAAATATTGAATTTTTGTAAAATTGTAGAACGTAATATTACAGATGGAAAAGATTATGTAAAGAAAAATGGTGAAGTAGCAACAGATGCGGAAATTTATGAATTAAGAAATGCAATTCAACAGATAGAAAAGAGAAAATACATAAAAGAAAATGCATACAAAGAAACAAAGATTGTTGTAGAACCATATAATGATAGAATTATGGTATATTTAAAAGGAGAAGTAGAACCAAGAGAACGTAAAGATTTAGCACAGTTAATGAAAGATGGAAAGAACTTATATAAAAGTGGTTCGAGTAATAAGGGTCGCAATCTAAAAGGTTCAGTTAAAGGAATAGAAAAAGGTAATTATGCAATAATAGCTGTACTATCAGAACTTGGAATTGAAAAAAAAGAGGATTATATTGAAGGGTATTCATGGATGTTTGAAAAAAATCCTAATGCTACTAGTAAGATAGATAGCATAGTATATGATTTTTCAAATGAAAATGGTAAAATACAAAGTCAAAAGATGATAAAAGAAATGAAAAAATATGCAAAAGATGCTGAAAAATATGGTGTTGCTGAATCAATAGAACGAAAAAAAGGTATTCGTGAAAAAGCAAAAGATAGAATAACAGGTTTCTTTGGAAAAGGAAAAGAAAAAGTACTTGCAATAGGTGAAGGAATTAAAGGTTTCCATCCTATTGAAAATGCTATAGAAAATAGAAGAGCTAAAAAATATTCTAAAGATAGAGAAGTAGATGGAGCAAAGGCAACAAGTACATATAATGAATGGGAATATAATCAAAATAATGCATATAATGATTTAATAGCAAGAATACGCCAAAATGTTCCAACAGAAGAAGAACAAGCAGAATATATAGAAAAATTAAAAAATGAACAAGTATTTAAAGATACAGGAGACAGAGAAAAGAAATCAGAAATGGGATACAATAGGAGAGAAGATGAATTTTATGATATGTATGGAGGATAGTGTAACCAAAAATTATAAATAACTCCTACAAACAATGTCAATAACTTTTGATTAGTTCACCTAAAAAATAATATTTTAACTTGTGACT
>CANOGC010000101.1 GCA_947565445.1 uncultured Clostridium sp.
CCCCAAACCCCTGTCGCATATTTATAAATAAATACGCTTCACAATACCTATTTTGAAATAGGTATTGCAGGGGCTATCTCGCCCCTACGAAAGGCTTTCGCCATTTTTACCCTCGCCCTACCGCACTACATTGATAATTAAAAATTATCAATTCCGTTTGGTTTTATTTCAGCACAACCTACGAAGTAATGGGTTTTTCTCGATATACTCTGGTATTGTGATTGTATAAGGCTTGTATTTTTTGGATTGTATTACAATGCTTTTTATTGACAAGTACATTTGTTTTATGATATAGTGTAGAAAAATAATTACGAATGGTGGTGTTTTTATGGAAGAAAACAAGTATAGTGTAAAAGATTTATGTAGTATTTTTAATATAAATACAAATACTTTTCCTAGCATAGCAAAAAGATTAGAAATCAATACTGAAGAATATTGTAAAACTGAAATAAACGAATTTAATTCTCCAAAAAAATATTATAATGAATTAGCTTATAAAAAAATAGAAGAATATGCTTTATCTAAAGAAAAAAACAAAGTTGTTAAAGAAAAGGAAGTTTCAAAATATCTGCAGAAGATAGAAGATAAAGAAAAAACTATTGATGATCTTCGTAAACAATTAGACTTTACACAAAAATTGCTTGTAGCTGAAAAAGGAGAAAAGCAACAACTGCAGCAACAAGTTTTTCTTCTTTCTGAAGATAATAAAAAAATGTCTGAACTAGAAACTATAAACAAAACACTGTTATCTACAAATGAATCATACATGAAAGAAAATCACAACCTGCAGGGAGAAAAATATAAACTAGAACAAGAATTGGAAAGATTAAAAAATAGAGGATTCTTTGCTAGATTGTTTAATAAAAATTAAAATTTGACATATAATAAAATTGATGTTATAATAACATTAGCTAGCAAAATCGTTTGAAGACACGATGTTGCACGAGATATGTTCCCGCATATCTCATTTTTTTGTTTTAAAAAAGAAAAGAGCAGAGTTCCCGCTCTGCTCACAAAGATTATTCTTTGTTTTTGTCTTGGTTTTCATTGTTATTATTGCTAAGCAATAATAAAACAATTAATCTCCAGATTAAATCAAATGAAGACACTTGTGTTGCACCCCCTTTCTGTAAGGGATTACCCCAAATGGGGTTGGTGCTAGTATATATTATTCTGAACAATTTGTCCAGCTACTGCCTTATTTATCTTCTCTATTAGACATTGCATATTCAATGCAATTAAGAATAAGGGTATTCATAGAAACATTATGCTTGTTTGAATAGTCTGCAATTTCTTTATGAAGTTCTTCTGGTAATCTTAAAGTAAATTTTATATCTACATTTTTATAATTTTCTGGTTTAAATTTCTCAAAATTCATTTTTCTTCACCCTTATATAATATAACCATTTTTTGCCCTATTATTACACCATTAAAATATGACATTGATTTTTAAGGTCATAAATGGTAAAATATTTATGAGGTGATAAACAATGTATTCAGATATAGCATTACAACTTGCAATAAAATTCAATGAATTATCTGCAGAAACACAAATAGTAATAATGCAAATGATTCTCATAATATTAGAAATATGTGCATTTTTATACATAAGACACATTACGAAAGAATAATATAATACCAGAGTAAATCGTAATAAACCCTTGGGGTGTTTGATAAACTAAAAAAATAGAACAAAAAAAGAGGGGCAAAGCCCCTTTAGTAGATATTATAATATAGATATAGAATAAAAAAAGTAAAAAATGCTAGTTTTGGTTGATATATATAGTGTTTGCTCGTTTTTGTTTAGTGTCAGTTAACTGACACTAAAAAGTGTCAGTTACTTGATACTAATTTTACTCTAAATTTTTTAATAAATTATCTATTTTATTTTTTAATTGTTCTAATTGATTTTTATTAAATTTTACTAATTTTTTATTTGTTTTTATTAGATCCAGTTCAATATCTTTCTCTAAATTTTCTTCAAATTGTTCTTTATAGAGTTGACTTGTAGTATAAGCATTTCCTCTTGAAAATAGTTCTACACTTAATGTATAAACATTTTTTTTGTAAGGTTTGTTAAATATGTATTGATTTTCTAACAGATATTTTCTATCAGTAAAAAATCTCTGTTTATTCTTTTTTCCATAGCTTTCAATAAAGGGTTTGTCAAATGTAAATTCGTTATTCCAATTTACGACATCTAAAATATATACAAGCATTTTATTTATAGCCCTTACTTTACTTCCTTGTGCAATTTTTTGTAATTCTAAAGGACTTCCAATATAAAAAGTACCTTTTTTTCTTTTTGTTTCGGAATTATAGTTTGTTTCTGTAGATAAAATTTCTCCAGTTTGCTGATCTACCTTTTGTTTTACTTCTGTTATTCCTTTTTTTTCAAATTTCTTTAATTGTTCTTTTTCTTCTTCTGGCAAAGAATTATAAGTTTTATTTATTTCTTTGTTCATTCGTGATTGTCCTCCTTTTGTATAGGAGATACAAAAAATACTACCCTCTGCAGGTAGTATTCTAAAAATTTCTTTTTAAAATTGTTGACACATCTTAATTTTTTCGCTATAATTGTATTAGCGAAAGGCAATTTGAATGGTTATGCCTTTCAGATATGCCGAAGCTACCGTCAATAGCTGAGGCTTTATTTTTTTATCTCTTTTTTATGATGTGATTATATACTTACTCAAGAATAAAGTCAATAAATTTTGTAATCTTTTTTCGTTTTTAAAGGTAATTTATCAAAATAGAGAAAATAATGCCTTAAAATCGAACCTCGTAAAAACAAGGGGTATTTGACAAGTGTTTTTTAATAATATATAATAGCAATACCAAAGAGAGGATAAGGAGCAACGCTGGGGAGCGACTCTGAACGGCTCAATGGTCGACGGTATTGTATATCAATACACAAGAGAGTAGGAAACTATTCTCTTTTTTTTGCAAACAAAAAGAAACCTCTTGCGAGATTCCTTTTTGTTTTTTAGGTTAATCATCTTTTTTCTTGTTGCTGGTACACAGGCACTGACCAAATGTCATAATCTGGTATGCTACATAGAAATCAACATTGAAAAGCTTTGTTGCTCCCCAAGTCGCAAACAATGTGATAGCAAGTGCTCCAACTGTAATCAGAATAGCCAGGAAAGAGATTCCGTTAGCCTCAGCTGCACAACCATCTGCAATGCCAGCAATCACAAGAATTGCAAGGACAATCAGTACAATGAGAATAGAAGTGCCGAGATTAATATACATGAACGCTTTTCCCTGTTCTGTCCAGCCCCAGCTTTCAACCAAAAAGCTCAACCCGAAGCAAATAAACCATAATGCAAATTTTTTAAACATAACATGTTCCTCCATTTATCTTTTATTGTTGTAATGTGTTATATGTAAAACCAAAAAGTTAGAGGTAAAATTCCTCCACTAATTAGTGTAAACAGGAATTAAATCTATATAAAACCTATATATATTATACTACAAATCAGCAAAACTTTCAAATTTCACTACATTTCTAGGTCAAAATCATCTCTTTCAATTTGTTTTTGTTCTCTAAAATAGCTTTCATCTCTAATCTCCAAACTATGATCTCGCCTATCTTGAATAATCTCTATTTGGTTTTTAGGTTCTATATATAAATTATCTTGTAAAGATACTAATTTTTTGATTCTTTCAAGCATATTTGATATTTTATTTTTTAAAAAATCAATAACTTTTGGTTTGTCTTTTGTTTTGCTCTCTGGTTCATAATCATTTATAATTATCTCTTGAACTTTTTTCATACCATAATTACTACTATTATCTTGAAGATATCTAATATCTCTATTTATTTCATTATGCTTTTTTACATCATCTTTAACTCTTTGTTTGTATCTTACTTGTGTTTCTTCAACAAATCTATAAACCTTATATTCGTTTTCTTCAAAATTTCTTATTGAAAAATTTTTTACCCCATAACCTTTTTTAAAATCTTCTAAAGCATAACCTTTTTCTTGTTCAAATATAAAATCACTTGCATTACATACATTTTTTAACATTGATTTTAATTTATTGTTTTGTTTGATATATTCAGCTTTAGGGTTATTTTTTCCAATATGCTTTTCAGAAAGTTCCTTGTTTTGCTTTTCTGCTCTTAAAGACCAATCTATCTGCAGTAAGTTTTTTAAAAAAAGTTCTTTGCACTCATATACAAATTTTTGAGTTTTAAAGTGTTCGTTTTTATCTGAAAAATACCTAGTTGAACCCTTTTGTAGTATAGTTCCTTTTTTTACTGTCTTTACTGCTCCAGCTTTTTTACACTTTTT
>CANOGC010000102.1 GCA_947565445.1 uncultured Clostridium sp.
AAAGTAATTGTGAACACTCTATAACTTTTAGAGAAGATATATTAAAAGATTTATTCGTACAAATTTATAACTCTATTGTAGAGAAAAAGCATAAGACAAAAGACAAGTTATTAAATGCCATTCGTGAAACCTTAGAAAGTGATGATAATAAAACTAAACTATCTAAACTTGTAAAAGACAAAACAAATCTTGAAAAAAGACTATCAAATTTAATTGATATGAAATTAGATGACTATGACAATAAAAATGCTTATGTAGAAAAGGAAAAAGAAATCAATAATAAGATAAAAAATCTTAGCGATGAAATCTATCAATTAGAATTAGCAAACAATAATAACAAAGAAATTTCTAAAAGACTAAAAGAGATAGAAGAAGTTGTATTTGAAAGTGAAAAATCTTTAAAAGAATTTGATGAGGTTGCATTTGAAAATTTAGTAGAAAAAATCATAATAGGTGAAAAAGATGAGAATGAAAATGACAACCCTAATGTGATTAGATTTATTTTAAAAATTGGTGGAGATTATAAAGCCATAATCTCTCAAAATAACAATAGTATTGATAGTGTGTCATTTGAACAAGGAAACAGGTAGAGGGCTTCCTGATGTGTCTTTATTTATCAATTTATGCGATATATTAGAGATAACTTTAAATGAATTTTTTGCAGGGGAAAAATTTAGTCAAAAGGACATAATTGATAAAACAGATAAAAACTTGATTATTTCTATTAAAGAAACGAAAAAAGCAAAAAATAAATTAAAGTTTGTAGTTATTTTGTTTGTTTCAACTAATGTTAGTAATTGCATATTATAATTTTTCTTACTATGGAGACATATTTGTAAATTTGTTGGATGGTTGGGAACATTATCTTGCATAATTATAGGTAAATTATATTTAAATAAAGAAAGTAAAATTACTAACTATTTTAAAAAAGCATCATTTCCTATATATATTTTACATTTACCAGCTTTAGTAATAATTGGGTATTATTTTTTTATAAATATAAATAATATTGTTTTGCAAATAGGGATAATTATTTTGGGTAGTTTTATATTAACTATATTAGTTTATGAGATTATCAATAAAATTCCTATTCTAAGAAAGATTATAGGAATTAAGTAAAATGTTTTTTAATGCCTTGTCTATACTATATTTTATGCCACTTAAAAAGCAAATCTTGCTATAATTTGCTTCCTATTTATTTTTTCTTTTTTTCTTTTTGCTCCACCAAGTACCAGTTAGTGAACAACTTCCTCCAATACATATAAGAACTATAAAAATTAGCCAAAATTCCATATTCTACCTCCTAAAAATTTTTTATTATAAATATTTCGATTATAAAAATAATAAATGTTATTAAACCTGTTAGAATAGCTAACAAGATTTTTTGATAATTTCTTTTTCCTATTTCTTGTTGTACTTCTTCATAAGATAATGATCTATTTTCCATAAAAGCAATAATTTCTTTATAGGTTTGGATATCATTATTCTTTTTGAATTTTTCAATGATTGCTGCTGTTATAAAAGTTATTACAAAAAATAATGCCCAAATAATAACACCAATATATCCATCAATGCTAAATAATGGATAAGCACTAAACATAACAATTAACATTTCTGCTAGAAAAATATAACTCATTATATTAAACTTTGTTATTTTTTCTTTACTAACTATTTTCTTCATCTTTTCCACATCTCCTTTTATAAAATCATCTAGAGTTACATGGAAAATGTTAGATAACATAGTTAAACTTTTTATATCAGGATAACTTTTATTTGTTTCCCAATTAGATATTGTTTGTCTTGAAACAAATACTTTTAATGCTAATTCATCTTGTGAAATATTTAGTTTTTCTCTATATTTTTTAATTCTTGCTCCAACATTCATTTTGCACCTCCAGTTACATTTTATATAAAAAAAATATTTTTGTCTGTCAAAAGTCTTTGACATCGAGTTAATATTAATTAATTATAGCAAATATCTTTTCAAATCGTAAAAGTTTTATTCTTTTTAATTATAACAAAAAAACAAACTAAAATATAATTAATAAAGCATATAACTAACATAAAAACTTTATTATTATGTTATAATATTTGATATAGCAAAACAAAATAGAGGTGTCGAAATGGAAAATAATGGGGAAATAAATCCAACAGATAAGAAACAAGAAATATGTTCTTTGTTACAAAAATTAAATTATCAATATGAAATTTATACTTTTAATTCTTGTAAGGAATATGAATATTTGCAGGAAAAAGATATTTGTATTACTATTCCTAACCCTAGTTGTGAACATTCCCTATATATAGATTTGGAAGATAATGGCGAGTTTACTTTATCATATTATAAATGGCACACTCATTATTTTGGTGAAGAATGGGATTATAAAAGATTGTGCGAAGATTTAACAGATATTTTAAAAAATAATAAATGTGCAATAATTATAAATAGTAACAAAAGATGGCTATATAGTGGGTTATCTGAAACAAAAATCGGTAAAGATTATGATTATAAAAAGGATATAAGAAAATTACCTAAAGAATTTCAAGATGAAATAAAAGAACTTAAAGGAAATGTGGAATTATTTTATTGGAATGTTGAAAATAATATTGTAATAGATATTTAGCAATTATAATTTGAAAGAAAGATGAAATTATGAATAGTGAAATTCAAAAAGTTTTTGAAAAATTTAAAGAAGTAAGAGATATATTAAAAAAATTTGATACTAAAGATGAAGCAATAGAATTTTTAATTAACGAAACAAAATTATCAAAAGAAGAATGTTCTACCGCTTACGATATTATTATGAAAATTGAAGATTAAATTATAATTTGTTATAGGCGGAGAGTAATTGCAAACATTAATTATTTATGCTAGTAAAACGGGAACAACAGCTAAATGTGCAAATCAAATAAATAGAGAATTAAAAGATTCTAAAATGGTAAACATTTTAAATTATAATGAAAATATAAGTAAATATGATTTAATAATTATAGGTTCTCCAATTAGAATGGGTTTGATAGATAAAAAAATAAAGAAATTTTTACTTAATAATATGGAAACTTTAAAATCAAAAAAAGTAGCATATTTCATTTGTTGTGGGTTTATTGAGAATTGGAAAAGATATTATGAACAAAATATTCCTAAAGATTTATTAGATAAGGCGCTTATTTATGATACTTTTGGAGGTGAAATGAATATTCAAAAACAAAAAGGATTTGATAAATTTATTACGAAGGTAGTAAGTAAAAATATAGATAAAAATAAAGAAATAAAATTGTTATATGAAAATATTGATAGATTTATAAAAAGGATTGATTATTAAAAATTTAAGACCTAGTTAGTTATAAAAAACATTATCATGATAACAATGTTTTTATGGTATTGGTAATTAGGTAAATTAAATGAAGAACAAATTGTATTTGTGATTTTTTCTTTTTTTGATATATTTAAAGAGAAAGAAAAATAGATATATTACTAAATTTGTAATTTAAAATTTAGAAAGATGAGGTAAAATTATGGTACATTTAGTATATTGTGATGATAAATCGAAAGAATTAAATAAAATTTTAGATGGTAGTAAAACAATGGTTATAAGAGGAGCTGCAGGAAGAAAAATACCCCATAGTAGAGTTTTTAAAGATGAAATATTATATTTTATGGAAAAAGGAACAAAAAAGATTACAGCAAAAGCAATTGTAACTGAAGTTCAAAACTATGTAAAATTAAGTGATGAAGAAATAATAAAAACTATTGCAGATAACAATAACAAGTTACAACTGACTGATAAGCAAAAAGAGAGATGGCATAAAAAATGTCTATGCTTAGTGGAATTTAAAAATGTCGAGGAAATAACTCCATTAGATTTTGACCATCAAGGCAATATGGATGATTGGTTAATTATAGAAAAAATAGAAGATGTTGTTGTAGGTACTAGCATTCCATACAACTATGAAAAATCAAGATTTTAGGAGTAAGATTATATGGCAATGTGGAATCCATGGCGAGGATGTAAAAAATGTAGTGATGGTTGCATACATTGCTATATTCATAAAGGTGATTTAAAAAGAAATATTAATACTAGTGAAATTATTAAAACAAAAGATTTTAAAAAACCTATAGAGAAATTAAAAAATGGAAATTACAAAATGAAATCAGGTATTGTTTACTTATGCTTTTCTACAGACTTTTTAATCGAAACAATAACAGTTCAGTGAACTGTTATTGTTAGGGGTATAATTC
>CANOGC010000103.1 GCA_947565445.1 uncultured Clostridium sp.
TCTCTTACATTTGGATTTTACTTTTTCTTTTGGAAGTTACTTTTACAACTCACCTTATTTTCTAAATATAAAATATCTAAATTACATTCTTCTTTTATATTATCTAATAATATTTTTGCCGAATTGTCCTTTCCTTTAAAACCTGCAATTAATATTTTCATTTTATACTTTATCCTTTCTATACTATTTATTACTACTTTCTATTAATTTATCGAAATCTGATTGATATAATTTATCTTGTATTACTCTATATTTTTCAAATTCTGCTAATGCTTTTTCTTCTGCAATTTCATGTGATATTTTTCCTGCATCTTTCAATATATCTCTATCATCTGATAATAAATATTTATCTATTCTATTTGCCCAATCTTCCATAGTCATTGGAATATTTCTTTTCGCCCTTGCTTCTGCTAAATCTAAAAATGCTGAAACAATAAGTTCTAGTTGCTCTAATTCTTCTTTCTTTAGATAATTTTTAGCAATGACTACATCTGTTTCTAATATCTTACCATCTGGAGAATGTTTCCATGATGTTAAATTCATATGCTCTTTTGTATGGTCTGCCCTATTATAAACAATCTCGGCTGCTGTTTGATGAGTTACTGCATAATGCATCTTGTTTTGCACTTTTTTGAAAAACTTAATTGTTGTTGGGGATTTCTTATCATAATCTATACTCGTTGCATAAATATCTGTTATCTTTTGATAAAATCTTCTTTCTGATAATCTTATTTCTCTTATTTCTGCAAGTAATTCTTCAAAGTAGTCTTCATCAAAAAATGTTCCATTCTCCATTCTTTTTTTATCAATAATATAACCTTTTTTTGCAAATTGTTTTAATACATTTGTTGCCCATCTTCTAAATTGAATTGCTCTATCTGAACTCACACGATAGCCCACTGAAATAATCATATCTAAATTATAATAGTTTGTATTATAATTTTTGCCATCAGATGCAGTTAGTAAGAATTTCTTACTAACTGATTTTTCTTCTAATTCTCCATCTGCAAAAATATTTTGTATATGCATTGTTATATTATTTCTAGTCGTGTCATAAAGTTCTCCAAGTAATTTTTGAGTTAACCATAAATCACCATCTTCAAATCTTACTTCAATTCCTTTTTCCTTTTTTTGTTGTTCAAATATTAAAAATTCTGCTGCACTACTTCTTATTATTAAATTTTTATCTTTCTCTTGCATATTTAACCTCCAAAGATAATATAAGAACATAATATCCTATACTTCTTTTATTTTACTTATAACTTCCATAAATTTTTCTTCATCTTCACAATATATTTTAGATTCATGACTTGTATTTCTTATATAATCCATTTTTAATAATTTTTTACATATTTTTTCTCCATGTATTGTACTAGCATCAGCCATTACTTTTTCTATTTTGATATTTCTTTCAAATAATAAATCTAATATATTTATGCATCCTTTTAGAAGATTTGTTATTACTCTATAATTGTTTCTATATCTTTTGTCTATTGATATAGAAGATAAATATATGTAATATGATTTATTATCTTTATATTCTTCTATTTGGCTATACACTACATCTGCTTCGTTTATTTTATCTTCATAAATATCTGTATTTAACGAGTGAAAAATGGACCACCTTATAATTAAGATTTTTAAATAACATAAAATTAATATATAACCTCTTAATTGATTAAAATTAAAATTTAGTATAAGTGTCAATACTTGATTTATCAATGCATTTTAGTATTGACACGTTAATAAATTTTAATATAATTTAATACATGGTTATGTAACTAACTGGTCCAAATTTCAATTATAATACTGGTTCAAACTGGTCCATTTTTCATTTAAGAAATACATTATTTAAATGTTCTTTCAAATAGTTCTTTGTTATTATATAAAATTCTTCATCTTTATTTGGATATAATTCTTTCCAATCGTCTTTTTGTTTGCATTACTCTTAATTTTGATCTTTCTTCTATATCTTCATATTTTGCTATTCTAAACATAAATTTCTCCTAAATGAATATTAATTATGCTAAAATCTTACCATAAAATAACAAAAAAATAAAGTATATAACAAATTAAATTATTACATATTTTACTTTTCAAGTTTTATTTAGGCTCTGTTTCATTTCTTAAATTTTCTAACTTTTCTAAATTTTTTGTATATTTATAAAAATTCCTTTATAATTTACAAAATTATAAAGATAAAGTATCTCTACTCTATCTCTTCTGTAACAAGCACTTTCTTTATTTTTTTATTTATAATAGGTAGTGTGCATATTCATGTTTCCACATACCCTGTCATTTTTGTTTTTATGTCTACTTCGCTTTTTTTGCCATTTTTTTGTGTTTTTTTCGCTTTTTTTATTTTTTCAAAATTCATTCAATTCCTTTTGTATCAACGGTTATACGGTTTTTCTTAAATTTAGAACTGATACACACTCTACATGTGTTGTTTCTCTCTGGTTGCAGTATTATTTGAATGTTGTTTATCGCTAGTAGCAGTAGATTTATCTTTGCAATTTATCTCTGCTCCGTTTTTGCAAATAAATCTTATTATATATGGATTTATTGTGCCATCTTCTAATGTTTCTCCTATGATTACTTTATCAATTAAACATTCAAACACATCTTTCTCAAACTTTGGCATTATATCTATATTTTTAAATAAACTTTTCTATTATCATTAAAGAGTATTCTATATCCTTGTACAAAGCAATCTTCTAATATTTCTTCTGGAATTGCTTTACAATGTGGACATTCTTCTTTTCCATGTTTTGCTCTTTTTATACATTGCCATACTGCTTTTGCACAATTTCTATTTGCATTCCAATTTCTTCTTGTAAGTAAGCTACCACAAAAAACACAATACAGTTTACTACTAATCTTATAGTTCTAGGCATTTTTCATCACTCCTAAAGATTTTATTAATCCGCCTAATATTTTACCAATTTCGTCTAATAATTCATTACTATATTTATATTTCTTCATATCAATCCATTTATTATTATACATTTTCCTATACAAATCCTTTGATACTATATATTACTATCTACAATATTATAAATTTCTAATCTTTTTCTTTTATCTATTTTATTTGCAAACAATATGTGTTTTAGCATTTCATACATACTAGTTTTTATTTCTGTACCAATACTAAACTTTTCAGTTCTAGGTAGTTTTATCAATATTGCTAACATATATTCTATATATTTCTCTATTTTTGGTATGATAATTAGTTTATTATTTTTTATTTCCATTTTTGCGTTCTTCTTTCTATAAATTTTAAAGATGGAACCCGCAAAGCAGATTCCATCTCGTTCTTGAAAATTACAGTGGTCAGTGCTACTAATCAAGCGCAAGCATGACAACACCATCATAGTAGCAAAGTCTACATCGAAGAAGTGATCAAAGTCAGCCACAGGATAGTTGTAGCTATTGTAATAGTAGTAACCACCAGCAGCCCAAAAGTCACCAGCTTCTTCCCATGGATCTTCTGCAAGGAACTTACAAGCATTTCCCAAATCACAAAAGCCACAAACTTCTCTGCTACCTGTTGGCTCAAAATCATTTTTAGGATTATCAGAATTACGATAATGCCCTATCTTTCTGGAATCATCACATACTGCTTCCCATGCTTCTGCGATTTCATAACCAGACTCTACAAGTCTCTGAATGAGAAACAAATTTCTACATGCATACTCTGTTCGTGTCATCTGCCGACTGTTACGACTCGGATTATAGTCTTTCAGCATCTTTGCCCATTGCCTCTGAGAAAATCCTGTTTTTATTGGCAGACCTTTCTGATACACCAGTTTTCCATCTTTAACGGATGTATCAATTGTCATATATCCTTATTCTTCAATTTTCTATTAGGCATATTAATATACCTTCCATTCTTTCCATTTAACAATTTAATTTCATTATTTCTATGCTTCTTGCATTATGTCAACTTGTTGAGTACACTAAGTGAACTCGTTATTTTACGCAACTTTTTCAGTATAATTAATTACTGTAATTTCTGTAATTGCATTTCTTACGGAATTTACTAATTTTTCTAATTGTTTTGCAACCTCATTACTATATGATACTTCGCCACATTGTTTACATACTTGAGATGGCACATTTTTAATGATAATGATACAATTATCTAATTCAACCATAAATGTTGTATTTTTATTTTCTAAATCTCCTT
>CANOGC010000104.1 GCA_947565445.1 uncultured Clostridium sp.
TTCTCTTACATTTGGATTTTACTTTTTCTTTTGGAAGTTACTTTTACAACTCACCTAGTTTTTATTAGTTTTATTCTACTCATATTTTCCTTCTTTACTACAAATTTTCATTACAATTATATAATAAAATACAGATTTAATTACCTACCCTACTTATTGTAATTTATCTGTCCCATTCATCTATTCTTTTATCTATATCTTCCATTGTCCTAATTGGTCGTCTTTCAACTTTTGCTCCTTTAGGCCAAGTGATTTTTTTTCCTGTTTTTTGCTCTATATATGCCTCTATTTCTTCATCTTCCATTTGTATTAATTTTTCATATGGTAATCCTATTCTTTTTGAAAGTAGTTCTTTAGCTTTACTTGATAATTTACAACTCATTTTTATATTCCTCCTCGTATCTAAACAAAAAATTACTATTTGTCTAACACATATTATATCAAAAAATTCTACAAAAGTATATGAATTTAATATAAAGCGTTTTTTAAAAATTACCCCTTTTTTAAAAAACAATAGCATATACCTAGTTAAGAGCAAAAAAGAGTCAAGAAAAAAAATTAGGCGAATTAATTACTGATGTATATTTTGATATTAAGAGGAATAGTGCAATTCCTAATGTTAAAATATTTGCAGAAGAATGTTCATCCGAATTAAATAAGTTTACTGAATTTAACGAAGAAAAAACCTAAAAAAAGAAAAGAACTCTCAAGACTCGCTTGAGAACTACCATTTAAACAAATGGTATACCCGGAGGGATTCGAACCCCCGATCTGCAAGTTCGTAGTTGAAAAAACAACCTAAATTAGTTAATTTTTAGAATGCTACAATATAAAGGTTTTTAACCTATAAACCTTGAAAATACTTAAATACAACTTGTAAACAAAAATTTAAAATAGTTTAATATGATTTAAAAAATCAAAAAAAGATTTAGTATAAACCTAAAATTTTGGGGAAAATCTGTGGGGAAAAATTCGGAGTGTGGGGAAAATTTTGGGGAAACTTTCTAATATCAAAAGCAAAATGGCACTAAGTATTGAATTAAGTGCCATTTTGTTTAATATTTTTATTTAAAATATTAGTAATTATACAAAAAGTATAATTAAAATACTTGTCATATTTAAAAACTTATAGAATAAAATTATATTTTTGCATTTCAAGTTCACATAATAAAGAACTTTTAATTATAAAAATTCCACTTTTCCACTTTTTGGTATTATTTCATAAGTGGAAAAGTGGGTTTTTTAGTTCAAAAAATAAATTTTCACATATATAGTTATGCCACCATTTCTTTTAATTCTCTTTTATATAAATAATAGCTATTCCTTGATATTCCTATTAACTTTATACATTCTATATCTGATAATGTTCCATCAAAATCTTTAGAATATTTTATTATTAACGGTTTAGCTTCTTTTTCTTTTTTAGTTATTAAATTAGTTCCTTTTGTTTGTCCTATTTGTTTACCTTCCAATTTTGCAGTAATAATACCTTCCTTTGTTCGTTGATGTAAATCTTGAACTTCTTTTTCTGCTTGGTCAAATGCTTTCTTGATCTGTTCTTTTGCTAATGCTAGTGTGTATTTATTTAGTGCAGATATAATTGTTTGCATTAGTTCATCTGTTGCCTTATTTCCTGTACTTAATTCAATATTAATTTGGTTTTCTAAGGCTTTTCTATAAACTTCTGTATTAATATATTCCTCTTTTAAAAATATAATATTGATACCTTTATTAAATAATTCCTCATATAAATTACAACCTTCTTCTGAATTTCTGCTCATTCTTGAAACGGAATCAAAAACAAGTGTATCTCCCTTTTTTAGTATCTTTAGTAAATTCTCAAATTCTTTTCTTCCTTCTAACTTAGTACCTGTATAAGTTTCTTTAATTATTCTTGCATTTGGATATTTTGCTAAGATATTTCTAACTTGTCTTTCTATATTTTGCTTTCCTGTGCTTATTCTTCCAACTCCATATAACATAATTTTTACCTACCTCTCTAAAAATTACTGTACCAAATTTAACCTTCGTTTCTTTTGGTACTCTTAGCTTACCAGGATTTTTAGTGGCTTTCAAGTCCTTTTTGTACTTTTTTTATTATCCTTACTTTTGGTACTAGAAGTAGGATAGGAGAAATGTAAAAGAAAAACAATAGTATTAAAACTACTGCTTTTTCAATTTTATATTAAATATTTATAAATTCCACTTTATCCTTGCCTTGAGAATAGATTTTAAGACATTTTAACTTTTGACTTGGTACTCTTTTATATCTTAAATTATTTTAATTGTTAAGAACAGTAACAATTAATTTTATACTTTAACTATTTCCACAATTGCACCAATTTTTTCAAATTGTGATTTTATTTTTTTTGCTTCCTCTCTAGTTATATTTCGCTTTATGATAGAAGGAGTCTTATCTACTATTAATTTTGCCTCTTTAAGACTTATTCCTGTAATCGTTCTAATTACTGATATTACTTTTATTTTATATATTCCTGCATCGTATAACATTACATTAACTATATCATTTTCTGTTTCTATAACTGTTTTATAATTTTCTATATTTGCTTCTTCTAATTCTTTTTTATCTTCTTTTATATATAGTTCTTTTATTTCTGCTACATTTATTTTTTCTATTCTATTTTCAGATTTTTTTATACTATCATCAACTATTCCTAATTCTATTAATTCATTATATATTTTTTCTGCCCTAGCATATCCCATTTTCAATTCTTTTTGAATTAAAGATGTACTAAAATTTTCTGTGTTATTATTGAATAGTTCTATTGCATTTATTATTTCATCAAATTTACATCTTTCTTTCTTTGCCTCTTCCATCTTATTGTCATACCAAGCTTTATCCTTTTTCCATTGTAGCTTTTCTTTAGCTGTTTTTTGCTTATATGCAGATATTTTACCTATATTTTCTAATATAGATACAAGTAATACAAGTGCAAAAAGTCCTCCTAAAATCATCATTACAATATTAAAACCAGATTTAGTATCTGAACCTCCTATAAATAACATAGGCAAAAATGGAACTCCTATAAGTATAAAAGATATAAAAATAATTAATATACCATCTGTTATTTTGGGTGGATAGATACCTATACTATTGTATCGCTCTTCAGTAAGATAATAATCATCGTATTGTGTTTTTTCTAAAATTTCATAACATAAATTCCATTCATAATCTGCTTTCTTTTTTAATATTTCTAACTTCTTATGATTTGTAATCCACTCTTTAAATGTACCAAATTGTGCTTCATAAAGTTTGTCCGCTTTAGGATTTTTACCATATTGATGTGTAAAATACTCTTTACTATATTCTATCTTTTCTAGTAAATTATAATAATCTTCATATATTTCTGTTTTCTTTTTTTCTCTTACTGCTCTTTCGTATTCATCACGTGCTTTTTCCATTTGTTCATATCTTACTCTATCCTGTTCTTTTTTTATTAATTCTGCCTGTTTTTCTAATGCTTTTGTTTGGTCTTCTAATAAATTATCTCTATATACTTGTCTTATTGCTTCTTTTGCTGATAACCCATCATATTTAGGGTCAAGAAAACTATTACTTCCCATTTTATCAACTCCTCATATTATTAATATCTCCATTTTTTAATATTATATCAAACCTCTCAATAAATTGAAAGGTTTTTGCTAAATTTTCTCTCAAAACATTGAAAGGTTTTTAAAACACTTTTTGCTAAAATTATTTTGAATAAGTATGATGAAAGGTGTTATAAATATGGATTTTTCAGATTTAGTCGCATTAAAATTAAAAGAAGTATTAGAAGAAAAAGATATTACTTTATATAAATTACAAAGTTTAACAGGTATATATAGTTCAACAGTTTCACAATTTTTAACTAGAAAAACTAAAACCATACGAATTGATGTTCTTTTTGTTATATGTAATGCAATAGATGTTGATTTAAGTAATTTTTTCTTAGATGATAGATTTAAAACTGCTGAAGCTACTGAATGGAAAAATAAAAAAGAGGAATAACTGATTTTT
>CANOGC010000105.1 GCA_947565445.1 uncultured Clostridium sp.
GCACCAGAGTCTTTCGTAAAAGCAACTTCAATAAAATTCACAGTAGAAAATACAGTAGATATACAAAAAGTTGTAATGGTAGATAAACAAGTAACAGTATCAAAAGAAGATATTGGAGGAAAAGAAGTCGAGGGAGCAGAACTGAAAGTAGTAAATAAAGACGGAAATGTTGTAGATAGTTGGACATCAACCAATGAAAAACACCCAATAAATAATTTGGTAGAGGGAGAAACTTACACATTATATGAAGACTATGCTCCAGACACATTCGTAATATCAAATAAAATAGAGTTTACAGTTACAACTGACAAAGAAACACAAGAAATAAAAATGATAGACAAAGTGGTAGAAATATCAAAAGTAAATATTGCAGGCGAAGAATTAGAGGGAGCAACATTAGTTGTAACAAGCACAAAAACAAAAAATATAGTAGATAAATGGGTATCAACAAAAGAGCCACACAAAGTTAGTAACTTAATTGAGGGCGAAAGCTATGTACTTCACGAGGAAATCGTAGTTGACGGATATGTAAAAGCAACAGATATTGAATTTACAGTAACAGAAGACAAAGAAACACAAAAAGTCGAAATGATAGATAAAATTGTAGAAATAGTAAAAACAGATCTTGTAACAGGCGAGGAACTAGAGGGGGCAGAACTTCAAGTAGTAGACGAGAATAACGAAATAATTGATGAATGGGTGTCAACAAAAGAGCCACATAGAGTAATAGGCTTGGAAGAAAACAAAAATTACAAACTAATTGAAAAGACAGCACCATACGGATTTGAAATGACAGAAGAAATTGCTTTCACAGTTACAACTGACAAAGAAACACAAAAAATTGAAATGAAAGATATGCCAATACTAAAAGACATTAGAGTAGTAAAAGTAGATAGTAAAACAAAAGAAATTATCAAAGATAAATTTACTTTTGGAATTTATGAAGATAGCGAATGCACAAAACTAATCAAAGAAATAAAATCAAACAAAGAGGACGGATTCGTTACTTTTGAAGATATGCGTTTTGGCACATTCTATATCAAAGAATTAAAATCTCCAAAGAACTACGAATTATCTAATAGAGTAGCAAAAGTAGAGATAAATGACAAAGGAGTTTTTGTTGACGGAACAGAAATTCAAGAAGAAAATACAGTATATAGTTTTGAATTTGAAAATCAAAAAATAGAAACTCCAAAAACACGGAGATACAAGAAATATCCTACTAGCTGTAACTATTTCTATTATTTCACTAATAGGACTTGCAGTATTAGTTGTTATAAAATTAAAAAATAAAAATATATAAAAAAATCATATAAGCAAAATGGTGGCCAATGAATAGCCACCATTATTGCTTAAAAAAGGAGTGAAAAATGGCAAAGTACAATATAGCTCAAATACAAAAGATGATAGAAAGACTAGCTGAAATAGGAATAAATACAGAAAAAGCAATACTTAATATGCAATTTGAAGATTTAGAAAAAATGCCTAACTATACAATAACAGATATAAAAACATTGATAAGTTTAAGAAAAGCAATAAGGAAAAATAAAAAAGCATTATTCTTATTTTTAGGCGAAGAAATAGAGTAATAAATAATAAAAAAATTAAAAACGAGAGGAGGGAGAGAATTGGCAAAAGAACTAACCAGAAAAGAAAAACAAATAACAGAATTATACTTTGAAACAACATTAAATGTAGGAAAAAATGCAGACAACTGGATTTCGTTTTTAAAAAGAGCAAGTTTTAATTATAAATATAGGTTTGATGAACAAATATTGATATATGCACAAAGACCAGACGCAGTAGCCTGTGCAGAAACAACGATATGGAATAAAAAACTAAAAAGGTGGATCAATAAAGGCTCAAAAGGAATAGCTTTAATCACAGAAAAAGAGGGCGAATTAGGGTTACGATTTGTTTTTGATGTATCAGACACAAATAGTGATGTTTACGGCAGAAAATTCAAACTATGGCAAGCAGAAGAAAAATACACAAATGATATTATAGAGGCATTAGAAGATAAATTCGGAACAATGGAAGATAAAAGTAGTTTGCCACTTGCAATAATATCAACAGTATATAATCGTGTAGTAGATAATATGCAAGACTATTTAGAAGAATTAAAATCTGTAACAGCTAATAGTGAGTTGGAAAAATTAAATAGTGAACAATTAGAAAATACATTTTTAGAATTACTGTTATATAGTACAATAGGTTTAACAATGTCAAGATGTGGGTTAGATGTCAATGATTATATTCCAAAAGACTGTTTTTCTGGAATAGAAAAGTTTAACACTTTTGAAACAATGTCTATACTTGGAACAGCAACTAGGGATTTTTCAAAAGAAATATTACTAGAAGTTTCAAAGACAGTAATAAATGTGCAAAAACAAGAAAAAAAGAAAAATCACACATTGGAAAAAATAAAACAAAGCATTTACAATAAAGAAAATGAGAAAGGAAGTGTTGAGAATGAATCTAACTTACACAATGAAAGGAAATTATCTAATACCAGACTTAACGATAGAGAGAACAAACAAGAAAGTAAATCTAGGCAAGTTCGCCAAAATGAGATTGAAGTACCTAAAAGAGAACAAGAGGGGAACTTACACAATGCTACTAGCCAGCAACAAACTAACGCAACACCTAATGATAATACAGGAAACAGTAGTAAACAGAATAGCACAGGAAGTAGAGAAGATGAAACAACAGTATGGAATAACAGAGGAAATGAAAGCAACCAACCAAATGGAATGGATAGGTCAGATGAACAACATTCAAGCAACAGCAGAACAGACAGCAATAAGGGAAGTAATTTACAATTAGAAGAACAAGATAATGAAAAGGAAGTAGACAATACTTCTTTTTTTGATGGAGAAACAACAAATACAGAAGATGACAAAGGCAATTATACATTTATGGTAGGCGATATTATCTATATAGGATTTCAAGAATTTACTATTTCAAATATAGATAATCAAATAATAACAATGTATGATAATCAATTCCCATTGGATCAAAGAACAGTAGCTATAAAAGATATACTAGAAAAAGTTGCTGAAAATCCTATGAATGATTACTTAAAAGATAGAGAAGTACCAGAAACAGAAGAAAAAGTAGAAAGTGCTTTCAATAAGTGGCTAGATACATTTATAGAAGAAAAAGGAATTGATTTAGAACAGGTTATTGAAATAAAAACAGAAGATAATACACATTATTTTGAAATTGGAAATATCATTGCTAATATAAAAGCTACTACACCAGAAGAACAAGCAGGAATAAAAGATATGATAGTCAAAATAGACTTTTATAATGGAGATGTAGTAGATTATTTTAGGCATTTAGCACAAGTATTAGCAGAAAACTTTGAGAAACAACAAGAACAGCCAAAAGAAGAAAAGCAAGAAGAACAAATAGAAGATACAAAAGAACAGGAAATTATAGCAGAAAAGCTAATCAAAAAGAACAGAAATATTGAGTATTTTGACTTGCACCCTGAAATACCTACTGAAGAAAGAAACAATTTTAGAATTACAGACGATAATCTAGGTGTAGGAACAGCAAAAGAAAAATATAGAAACAATGTAGAGGCTATAAAAGTATTAAAATTATGCGAAGAACAAAATAGATATGCAACACCAGAAGAACAAATAATACTTTCAAAATATGTTGGATGGGGTGGCTTAAAATCAGCATTTGAAGATAAAAACGATAGTTGGGCAAGTGAGTATGCAGAATTAAAAGAACTACTTACTGAAGATGAATACAAAGACGCAAGAGCTTCAAGTGTAACAGCATACTATACACCACCAGTTGTTATAAGAAATATATATAAAGCATTGCAAAATATGGGACTAAAACAAGCAAATATATTAGAGCCATCTTGTCGGTGTAGGTAACTTTTTAGGAATGCTACCAGAAGAATTAAATGACAGTTGTAAAATGTATGGAGTAGAAGTAGATAGCATTTCTGGAAGAATAGCACAGCAATTATACCAAAA
>CANOGC010000106.1 GCA_947565445.1 uncultured Clostridium sp.
TGTTTCCATTTGCTTTAAGTTAGCTATTAATTCTTCTACATTGTTTTTTATAACATTGTATGAGTTTATTAAATCTATGTTTATATCAAATGCATATACTTCTTGAATATCATATTTTTGTAATATATCTATTAAAACAGCTCCTCCACCTACAAATGGCTCTATATATCTTTCTATTATTCCATTTTTTAATTCATATGGGTAGAAATTGTTTAGCTGTGGTATTAAGCTCCCTTTTCCTCCAGCCCATTTTACAAATGGTCTTATTTTCTCCGACATTTTCATACCTCTTTATTGTATTTTTTGTAATCTTATCACATTTTTCTAAAATTATCTATATTTTCAACAAATTAAAAACATTTTTTCCATTTTATCTTGTATTTATTTTATATTTAAGTTTAAATACAGAGGCCGATTGGAGGTGATGAAATGTGAAAGCTAAGACTATACTTTCTTTATATAATGGTGAATATACCTTTATAGAGAGACCAGTTACAAAAAATAGTAGATATACAGATAATTTATCTAAGTGTATTTCTATTGAAGATAAACTTGAAAAAATAGTTGATACAGAAACTTTTGACCTAATTACTAAAGCATTAGAATATCAAAATGAAATGTCTTCCGTTGAAATGGAAGAAGCTTTTGTAGAAGGCTTTTCTTTGGCTGTATCTTTACTGCTGGAATCACTTTCAAAGAAATAAATTACCCCCTCCCCTATGTATTTCCCGAAATAATTTCTTTGACTCCCCTCGCCGTTCCCCTTTATTTATTTTCTAGAGATTATAGGCGGGGGTGGTATTTATATTATCGGCATACATTTCTTATTTATATTTCAATGCTTTTTAATATCTTTTACCGATTATCACAAAAAAAAATAGTAACTACTTTATTTAGTAATTACTATTTCAAGCTTTTATATTTAAATGTATCTAATTTTCTTTACTAATTATTGCAAAAACTTAACATTTTTATCTTCCATGACATTTCTTATATTTCTTGCCGTGAGCCACAAGGGCATAATTCATTCCTACCTATCTTTTTGCTTTCTATTTTTAAACCGCGTTTACTTCTTAAATATTCTGCCATATTCAATATTTCTAAGTTTTTCGATTCATTGTCACTTGAAGATAGTACTTTTAAGTGAAGTTTAATTATTTCATCTTTCTTATTATAATATAGAAATATACTTAATACTTTGTTATTTTTAGCTAGATACATATTGGCATATGTATTTTTTACTAAAGTTTCCTCATTTATATTATCTTCACTATAAATAGATGAAATACATAATCCATCTATACTATTTTCGTCTTTTTGTGTTAAAGACATATATCCGATACTTTGGTCTATCATTTTTCTTATAAAATTCTTTAGATTCTAAAACTATTTTTTCTGTTTGTTTCAAAGTATCAGGATTTAAATTTAATAGGAAAGTGGTTAAATATGTATGATTTTCAATTAAATTATTTTTTTCACAAAAATCTATAACTTTTTCTATTTCTGATGGTATTTTCCTGTATGGTTTCATAATACTTCTTTTCTTAAACCATAAATTATTATAATAAGCATCTAATTCTTCCATCCAATCTTCACCACAAATTGAAACTATTCCTAATTCTTCTGTTATATTATTCTCTTTTGTAAAGCATTTTATTTGCTTATTTGTATTCTCATTATAAAAATTATATTCAATCCACATTCCTAAATGGTATAATTCATCCACTAAATCAATATTCTTATTACCAATAGCCTTTTTCCTTTGCAATAAATATTGTATAAAATAGCATGGATGTTGAGCAAAATATTCGCTATATACTCTTAAGTCATCTAAGCAAAAAACTAGTGTATTGCTACTCAATGATAAAATTTTAACTTTATCTATTCTTGCTTCAATATCATTAAATGACTCTGCTGTTACTATAATTTTAAAAATTTTTGTATCATCATCTATTTTTATTTCTGCTTTTTTATTTCTAGTCTTTTTATTGTTACTATCATAAATAATGACCTTTTTATTTTCAATTATACATCTCTCTAAAGAATTTTGCTGTTCATTTGCTTTTTCTATTAAATTTTTTAATGCTTCCTTATGTGAATCAAAATCATCACTTGCTAATTCTGGAGTAAAACTTCCAGCTTTAACTTCAATAATAAAAACATTATTATCATATACTATTAAAATATCATTTTCTAAAATTTTATTGTTGTAACTATAATAATTTTTTACATAGTCTTGTTTATATCTTAATATATTATTAAAATACTTCATTACTACCATTTCTATATTAGAAGTATATTTTGCCCTTATTTCTTGTGATTTTAAATTTGAATTTTCGCATATACCCTGTATTGCAATCTTATCGAAATTATCATAAAATTTTTGTTCTAATAGTATATAATACTTATTTTCAATTTTTATTAAAGGTCTATATTTAATTTTATTTAATAGGTTGTTCCAGTTTTCTATGCTTATATTATCTATAAATTTTTTGTATTCTTTTTGTTCAATAATAAACTTATCTAAAAATTTTTTAGTCCATTTAGTATTTTCTTGTATGTCTGCTAATTTTAGAGTATGAATATTTTCCAAATATTCTTCTACTTGTTTTTTATTATCATAACCAAATTTCATAGGTATATTAAAAATACCATCTTTATCTATCTTGACTTTCCCTTTTTTTAATAAGCTTTTTACAGCATTTATACTATCTTCAAATTCAAAGTAAAAATTATTTTTTAGCTTGGTTATTCCATAACACAAGTCATCTATTGAAAAATTGTATGTTGCTCTAAATTCTTCTTTTAAGCATTCTAATAAATCCTTATGGTGCTGTACCTCAAAAATATCATATCTCTTTCCACTCCAATTTTTGAAAGCTTCTGAATGTATTATATAGTCTTTTTCTTCTTGGGTTAATTCCTTTTCTTGCTTTCGTACTAATTCATATTGCAAAGTAATTGTTTCCAATTCTTCAACATGTTTATCTATTATCTTTAAATCTTTTTCTTCCAATTTCTTTGTATTAGAGTTACTTCCATCTATACAGGAAAACAATATTTGCAAATACATTATTTTTTGACTTTTCAACCATCTCTCATCTCGATTATTTTCTTCAGCATAACTTATTTTATAATAAAAATAAAAATACGCAAAAACATCATAAGCTGAATATTCTTTTATATAATTTATGATTTCCATAATTTTACTTTTAAATTTATCTTGTAACTCTTCTGCTGTTGGAAAATTTTCTAATGTATCCTTCAAAGTTATCTCTCCTCATTAATAATTGACTATTTATCCCTTTTTAATTTCATTGGTCTTATTGTTACTAAATATCCCTCATCATTTGCTTTTCTTCCAACTATTGTTGAAAATTCAATGCTTCCTTTTGATGCCATAATATAATAATTACTATGTACTCCCGTTTCTAACTCCATGAAATTAGATGAATCTGGATATCCTATATCATAATATGATGTTATCTTCTCTTCTACTTCTACATAAGATAGACTTTTTACTTCAAATTCTAGTTTTTCCATTCTTTTATTTCTCCTTTTCCACAATTATACCACACCCTGTGAGTTATTCAAATATAATCTAGTTAAAATTTGCTAAACTATGGCGAGTCTTGTGGTAACTGTGACCAAAGTGTGACAATTTTGCCTAAAAACGCAACAAAAAAGCACCTACTAAAACCTAGCAAGTGCTTTATATTTCTTTGGTTGCGGGGGCAGGACTCGAATCCCCCAAGGGGACTTCCTCGCTTCGCTCACAGCGCCCACTCCTTCGGGTTATGAGCGACGGATGAACGTTTTTTGTAAGTTTGTGAAAATTAGAGTTTTTGTTGGTATTTAGGTGTTTACAAGAGTTTTGGTTTGTGGAACATTTGTGTGTTTTTATGGCATTTTTGGAGAGAATTTTACCCAATTTTTACCCAACTCGTGTAGTA
>CANOGC010000107.1 GCA_947565445.1 uncultured Clostridium sp.
CACCCAAAACCGACAACATTCGTTGAAAGGGGTTTTGCACCCCTATAACCCCAGCTAGAAAAGTTGAAAGGAAGTGAAATTTTATGCAAGAAAAAATAGTAGATATTCATATAAGAGTTAGTGAAAATGAGAAGAAAAAACTACAACAAAAAGCAAAAAAAAGTAAATTATCTTTATCAAATTATTTAAGAAAAACAGGACTAAAACAAAAAATTTATCCAATACCAGATAAAGAATTTTATCAAATTTATTTACAAATATGTCAATTAAAAAATGATATTTTTAAGTTAGATATAGACAAAATAGAAGAATGTTTAGGAGTTATAGAACACAATTTTTTAGTGATTTATAATTCAAAAAGTAATGGAGATGATGAAGATGGCAACAACGAAAATATGGGCAGTTAAGGACAGTTTATCACGAGTAGTTAATTATGCAGCTAACCCAGAAAAAACAAATTTTAGTGACTTAAAACAAGTATTATTATATGCAGAAAACAATGAGAAAACAGTTGATGAAAAAGAAAAAACTATGTATGTAACTGGAGTGAATTGTAATAGAGAAACAGCCTTTGAAGAAATGAAAATGACACAAGAAAAGTTTGGAAAATGCACAGGAAATATTGCATATCACGCATACCAAAGTTTCAAAACTGGCGAAGTTTCTCCAGAACTTGCACACGAAATTGGAGTAAAACTTGCAAGGAAAATGTGGGCAGAACACCAAGTATTAGTTGCAACACATTTCAATACAGGCACATATCATAATCATTTTGTAGTGTGCAGTGTTAATATGTTTACAGGGAAAAAGTTTAATTGCAACAAAGGAGCGTATTATCGTTTTAGAGGTTTATCAGATGAATTATGTAATGAAAATAATCTAACAGTAATTAAGAATCCAAAAGGAAGAACACCAAGAAATATATATTTTGCAGAAAAAAGAGGAGAGCCAACAAAGTATAATCTAATGAGAAAAGCAATAGATGAAACACTAGAAATGTGTTTAACTTATGCACAATTTAAGAAAGCAATGTATAAAAAAGGTTATATTATAAATGATGATCCAAATAGAAAATATGCTACTATTCGTTCAATAAATGATAAAAAAGCAACAAGAATGTATCAATTAGGAGAAAAATATACACCTAAAAATATTGCAGATAGAGTATTTAATAATCCTTATTATGTGCAAGAACAGTATTATGAATTTATAAAACCTAGAAAAATATATAAGAAAAACAAAGTATGTATGCTTAATGGAAAATTCAAAGATATAAGTAAAATTACAGGGCTTGAAGCTCTTTTTTTATTGCTTTATCACTTGTTAGGACTAATACCAAAAGAAAATACTAGAAAGCCATTATCTCCAGAAATGAAACAAGAAGTAAGGAAAATGCAAAGATATTCTAATGAAATAAGACTAATAGCAAAAGAAAAACTACAAACAACAGATGATGTAAAAAACTATATTTCACAGACTGAAAAGAACATTGCAGAAGTAACTGGAATAAGGCAAAAATACAGAAACAAATTAAGAAATTGCAAAGATGGTGAGTTAATAAAAGAATATAAAACCAAAAGAGATGAATGCACTACAATTCTAAAAGATTATAGAAATAGCTTAAAAGTTGCAAATCAAATCATTGAAGATAACCCAAAAATCAAAGAAGTAATAAGAATAGAAAGACAAGCAAGAAATGAAGAATTGCAACAAACAAAAACAAAATATAAAAATAGGGAAGTGAGATAAAATGAGTGAAAAAATTGTAAATATAAATGAATTACACGAATTTAAAGATAACCCATACCAAGTAAAAGACAATGAAGATATGGAAGATTTAATTGAAAGTATAAAAGAATATGGAGTTATAGAGCCGTTAATAGTGAGAAATAGAGAAAAAGGGGGATATGAAATAGTGAGTGGGCATAGAAGAAAATACGCTTGTGAAAAAGCAGGAAAAACCGAAGTTCCTGTTTTAGTTCGTGATATGGATAAAAATATGGCAATAATTACTCTTGTAGATAGTAACCTACAAAGAAGTGATATATTACCAAGTGAAAAAGCATTTGCTTATAAAATGAAGTTAGGAGCAATAAAACATCAGGGAAAAAGAAATGATTTAACTTCGTTCCAAGTTGGGAATAAGTTAAGTGGAAAAACATCAGCAGAAATTATAGCAGATGAAACAGGAAACAGTAAAACCAATATTTATAGATATATAAGACTAACAGAACTTATAAAACCACTGTTACAATTAGTTGATGATAATAAAATGGCATTATCTCCAGCAGTAGAAATATCTTATTTAAAAGAACAAGAACAAAAGGATTTACTAGAAACAATAGAAAGTGAAGATTGCACACCCTCATATTCACAAGCAATAAGAATGAAAGAGTTAAGCAGACAAAACAAACTAGATATGGACACAATTTTCAATATAATGACAGAACAAAAGCCAAATCAAAAGGAACAGATAAAGTTTAAGGTAGAAAATTTAAAAGGTTATTTTCCAAAAGGTTATAGTACAAAACAAATGGAAGATGTTATTGAGAATTTATTGAAACAATATAAACAAAGGTGGAAAAGTAGAGAGTTAGGAAGATAAAAAAATAAAAGACTTAGGTTATAAATAATATTTTGTATTATTCATCATCTAAGTCTTTAAATAATTTATCATTAAAAAATTCATCAAGTTGCATATTTAAGCCTAAACAAATACGAAGTATTGTTAAAACTTGTACTTTTTTACTATGACCATTTATTATGCTATTGATAGTAGATTGACGAACTCCAGCCAATGTAGAAAGTTTGTTTATATTGATATTATTTTCTTTGCATAAATTTAAAATTCTTAATCGTATAGCCTCTTGTAAATCCATAATTTTCTCCTTTTTATTAGTATAACAAAAGCAAAAATAAATATTATCGCCACAGCGTTGACCAATTAAAAAACATACAATAAAATAACGCTATAACGATAATTAGGAGGGAAGAAATGAAAAAGTGTGAAAATAAAATACTTGATAATTTGTATGAAATAAGAGAGGGAGAGGTGGAAAAAAACTATATATCTAAATATGGAAAGCCAAAGAATAGTGAAAAAACAGAAAAAGCAGAAAATGAATTAGTAAATTTTATGAAAAAATTTATAAAAGATAAAAAGGACATTAAAAACTTATATGGAAAGTTGAATAAGTTTGAATTATGTGCAATGGGCGAAATGTGTTTTTGGTATAAACCATATTATAAAGCAGGTTTTATAGATGCAATATCTTTAAAAAAGCAGATAAAAGAAGAAAAAATAACAGACAATATTTCTAATGAAGATAGTATTTATAATAGTGTAGATGATATATGGGATTATATAGATAAACAAAAATATAATAACTTGAAAGCAAACAATGACTATATAAAAGCAACAAAAAGACTTGCAGAGATAAAAGGAAAATATCCAAAAGTAATGGATTTCTATGATAATAATAAAATTGCAGAATTTACACAAGAAGAAATGAAAGCAATTTTAGAAATAAAAGAATTATATGATTCAAGAAATATGTTAGAGGCAGAAGAAATGTTTAAAATAGGATTAAGACAAGGAAAATCATTATAGGAGGGTAGAAAATGGAAAGAAAAGAATATACAGTAAATGAACTGTTTGAAAATCAAGTTTTAAATGATATATACGAAACAAGAGGAGATGGACTAGAATGTTTATATATTAGAATGTATGGAGAGCCAGAAGAAATAAAAGAAACAAAACAAGCTAAAAAAGAATTAGAAAACTTAATGTATGAGTTAGTAAAGGATAAGGAAAAGCAAAAACAATTATGGCTAAAATTAGACAGATTTGAGGGTGCTATGTCTGGAGAAAGTAGTTTTTGGAATAAACAGTATTACAAATTAGGCTTTTTAGATAGAATATATCTAAAAAAAGAAATAGCAGATAATAAAA
>CANOGC010000108.1 GCA_947565445.1 uncultured Clostridium sp.
TTATAATCTCCTTCTACTGTAGTTTCTATTTCTACTTTTACTGGACCGTTTGTCCATTCTGTTGTTGTATATTTTATTTTTAGGTTTTCATCTGTAAGGTCTGGTACTGGTTTTTTATCTTTTTCAATTTCCCATCTTCCATATACTATATAGTTTATTAATTTGCTAATATCTACTAGGTTTATTTGTCCTTCTCCTGTTATATCTGCAGATAATGCCTCTGCTCCTTCAAGCTTCCAATCTTTTAAATCTATTAAATGACGAATTATTCTTGTTAATTCTATTTGGCTTGCTAAACCGTCTCCTGTTATGTCTCCCTTTACACTTAATGTATATTCTTCTCCGTTTGTTTCTCTTAATTTCATTCCTGTTCCTATGTATCCTGATCCTATTTCTTTGTTATCTTTGTATATTTTTATTTCTTTTCCTTCTGCCACTTCTATATTTTTCTTGAATTCTTCTATACTTGTTTTTGGTTCTATTCTATATATATTATTTTCTTTTACAAGATACTTGCTACTATATATTAAATCTTCTTGAGTTTCATTCGTATTTAGAGATTTACCTTGTGCTTTGTTTGCTACATCTGTTTTGGGCACACTTTCTCCTACATCTACGGAGTTTACTCCTACAAATACTGTTGAAACTATCATTATAATTATTAAAATCCCAAATACTACTTTCTTTTTCATTTTCTCACTTCCTTATTTCTTTTAATAATAATAACTATTACTACTATAATTGCTATTAATACTAAAATACTTATTAATACTAATGGTAGCATATCTCCTTGTATATTTATCTCTTTTGCTTGGTCTTCCATTTTTATCATGTTTTCTCCGTCTGTTGTATATAATTCTGTTAGCTTAATTTCTGAATTTCCACCTATAATTTTCTTCTTTGATTTTAATGTTATTTCTAGTAACTCTTGTTCTTCTACTTCACCTGAACCAAAGTTAATTAATATAAATTTACCTTCTGATTCTGTTTCTTCATCATTATATGTTATTGACCAATTATTTTTTGATTTTATATCTTCTTTTGTTACTTGCTCCCAATCGTCTTTGTCATATACTAGCTGGCCTTGCATAGAATTCATTCCTTCTTCTATACTTACATCTTTTATCTTTACAGATATTGTTATTTTGTCTCCCGCTTTTATTTCTGCTTTATCTGCATTTATCTCTACTTGTCTTGCAAATGCTATATGTGGAAAGATTACAATAAATAATGTAACTATTAATAATGTAATTAATTGTCTCTTTTTCATATTTTCCCTCCTATTTTATCTTTATTCCTTTGTATTTCATATATGTTCCTACTGCTGTTATTCCTAATATTGCTATTGCTACTTTAACAATGTCACTTGCTCCTGTGTATGGCATATTGTTTTGTGACATGTTTTTATTTCCACTATTGCTACTTCCTCCACTTGTACTTCCTCCATTTGTATTTCCTCCGTTTATGTTTCCACTGCTGTTACTTCCATTGTTTGTATTTCCTACATTGTTGTTTCCACTACTATTATTTCCATTGTTTGTGTTTCCTCCGTTTATGTTTCCATTGCTATTTCCGCCGTTTGTATCTGTTTTTTCTCCTATTCTTATTACAATACTTTTGTCACTTTCTTTTACTAGTACGCCTCCGTCATTTGATGTTATATCCTTTATTTTTATTTCTGTCTCTGTATTTGCTTTCGCATCTTCTCTTATTTTTAATCTTATTTCTCCTATTTTCTGTTCTGTTTTTATTCCTGCTACTATATTACTTATTAAGAAGTTTCCTTCATGTGCTCCTGCTTCTTCGTTATATGTTATTGTCCAGTTGTTTTGTAATCCTATATCGTCTCTTGATACTTTTTCAAATACCTCGTCGTCATAGTCTAGTATTCCTTCTATTGCATTTATTCCTAAGTCTCCCATGTCTATATTTGATATTCCCATACTTATTACTATTTCGTCTCCTGGTTTTGCTTCTGTTTTGTTTGCTTCTGCTTTAAATGTAAAGCTTGCTGCATTTGCCTCTCCTGCTATTAACATACTTACTACTAATGTACTTAGTACCATTACTATCATTTTTTTTACTTTTTTCATTCTTTTCTCCTCACCTTCGCTTTTATTCTTAATTTTAATTATACTATTTTTTATTTTTTTGTAAATGGTTATTATTTCCTCAAAGCCTTTATTTAAGCCTGTTTACAGTTTTTGTCCTTACGGATATTTACACTTTCTGACCTGTTTTTGTTATATTATATATAATTTACATTTATATTACATGTTTATTACATATTCTCTTGTTTTCGCTCCTTTTCTTAGGGAATTAGCGTTTTTGCTGTCTTGTATTAAATATTACTTTTCTATCTTTTTCGTTTCTATATCTTTTTTTAGAAAAATTATCTAAGTTTTTTCTATATTAATATTGCTTATTTCATGAATATATTTTTCTTTATTATTGCTATCATTCTTGCATATTTTAAAACTCCCACAAGAAACTAAATGTTTCTTGCGATAGTTTTATTTTTTAATAGTTTATTATTTTGTGTGGATTTGATGAACTATTTGTTCCACCTTCGCTTAATTCTAATTTAGCACTAGATTTCAGAGTAACTACAGGTCTTAAGTAAAAACAGTTGCTCTCTGCAGTTCCGCCAGAACGGAACACACCATAACTATCAAGGCTAGTATGTACATAACGTAACCTAAATTTCGCTTGAGTTTGTTCACAAAGTACAGCTCGAGAAGCAACCCAATATGGATTAGTATTGTATAGCACTTTTGCCGCATTCCCATAAGTTGTTTCATTAATCTCAACATTATAATACGTTTGTGTTACTGTTAATCCACTATCTATTGCCTGACTATATGTTTCTTCTGTTGGTCTACTATATCCTTTATTTGTATCTTCTATTCCATCTATCTTTGTATTAGTATCATTTATTCCTGAGCCATTTTCTATAGCATATAAATTTGGATAATAACTATAATTTCCCATATATGTTTTTGTTTTATTATATTGCACCCCATTAATTGTATACGAATCTCTTATATCTTTCCAATTTCCTCCATTTTTCTCATCTTCAAAGTCTTCCAAGCTTACACTTCTTGCTTCTAGCCCTTCACTTTTCTTACTGTATAATTCTTTACATATATCATGCATTAAGTATACTCCATTGTTATATCCTAATGCTCCTCGAAATATCAGTGCATTTGTTGGTGTTCCTATTAGGTCTATACTTCCGTCTTCATGGATTTTTAGTATTTGCCAATCTAATTTTTCTTGTGATATTGTTTGGTTACTTGTATAGCCACTATACTTACTTAATAATTCATAATTGTTTGTTACTGCATCTGGCTGGTAATCTACATAGTCCCCTACCTGTTGATAATCAGTTTTTATATAAAGAGTTACCCTAAAGCCGAAATCAGCATAGTTACTTATTGTATCATAGCTATTGCGATGAGCTGCGTAGCCGTCAGTATCATAACCATTAGATAAGTAACCTCCTCCTCGACGCACTCTACGCTCCAAAGAACTTGATTCCATTGTCCATTCCCATACATTTCCTGCTACATCATAAATATTTTTTGCCAAATAAGTATCACTTGATCCTGTTTTTGCTACTATTGTACCTTTGTCTGAGTAATTTCCCCAAGACGTGCTATTACTTACATTCTTTTCATCTTTTATAAAGTCTAGCATTGCATCCCACTGTGTTCCATAGCATAACGTACTTGTTACTCCTACATCTTTTCCTTCATACATCTTTTTACTTAAATATACTGCTCCCTTACCTCGGTTGTTTCCGCTCTCATCTATTATGTCACTTGTCCAGTCTTTCGTACTTGCTCCCCAGCCTACATAGTTATATGGAAACTGGTTCTTCTTTACTACCATTTCTGTTGTTCCATT
>CANOGC010000109.1 GCA_947565445.1 uncultured Clostridium sp.
AATTAAGATAAATGAAGATATCGAAAGATAATCATTCATTTATAGAGATAGGAGGTAATCTATATGAAAAAGAAAAAAATTATAATAATTGTTTTAACTATTATTATAGCAATTGTTTTAACTATTCTTATTTCAGTATATATTTTTATTAGAAGTAGGTTAACTATAAAAGCGGTTATTGTAGAATGTAATGAAAATGCCATATTTGTTTATGATTTGAATCGTAGAGAGTATAAAAATATTTACTTACCTAAAAATATTAATTTAAAATTTAAACTAGGGCAAGAAGTGAGAATTCATTTATCGTATGATGCTTGTAAAGAAGGTTCATATGATGGAAGGATTAACTCTGAATTTATAAAAAAAATAAAGATTATAAAAGAAAATGGTAATACTCAAATAGTAGAAGATTATAATACTCTAAAACAAAAAGTATTGTTAGAACGAAATAAAATAAATACTTATATGTTATAATTTAAAGTCACGTAAAAAACGGTGTAAACAAGTCATAAAGTTTTTTTATTAAAACCCGAGAAAACATTGTTTTCTCGGTAAAATAACACACTATTTAATTATTCTATACACTATTTGGTAAAAAATTAATTACTTAATATTTAATTTTACCATACAGCATTTTGTAAAATAACATCAGCTATTTCTTTAGTTAAAGGATTTGCTAAGGCAGTATTTACAAGACCTCGCCGTGCCACATAAATTCCAATGACAACTCCATTTGATTCTTCAATTATTGGACCCCCACTCATTCCACCATCACCTTTTGCAGAAAGAGTCCATAAATTTTTTACTTTGTCATTTATAAAAAGATTGTCAGTAGTACCTGTAATCTGACCTGTAGAAGTTTTGAAAGCAGTTGCACCTTTGCCCTCTACACCAGGATATCCAATAAGTCTTATGTCTTTGTTAGTAGCTTGTGTATAGTCAGGAACATACCCGCATTTTTGATAAGGGTAGTCAATATTTTCTGGCAACTTTATTAAAGACCAATCATATACTTGCTTTTCAGTTGTTGGCCAGTTACTACTTAGTATTGCTCCATTCCACGAGTATATGTAACCTTGATATTTTATTTTTGAATTAGCAAAATAAGCACCAACACCTATATAAACATGTTTTGCAGCTCCTCCATATTCAGACCAATAAATCCCATGTGCTGATGCGAGTACCAAGTTTTGGCTAATTAATATGCCACTACTCTCCATTACTTTCCCGTTTGGAAATGTAGCAGTAATCAAGCACATATGCTTGTATGGTTCTAAAGGAACAGAAAACAAAGAAACATCCTGTAAGTCGTTTGAAGATGCTGTAGCCATTACATCATCTTCTTGTAAGGTTGAAGGTGTGTCATTAAGTATGACGATATCTTCATTTGAATAGGTTGATGTTTCTTCAGTGGTGGCAGAAATTGTCTCATATGAAATATTACCATCTTCTGAGATATGAACGATTTCATTCTCCGTTGCATCTACAGTGGATTCCGATTGAATATCTGAAATCTCTTCAGTAGATTCTTCTGTAGCTACATCTTCAGTTGCAAATACAGTAAGATTTGTTCCCAAAATTATTAATGAAATTGCAAGAACTGTTGACAGTAACCGACATAAATTTTTAAGTTTTCTCATTATTATACCTCCATTTGTAGTGTGTTATTTTATGTGTAATGTGGTTGTATTCCACAAGTACTGATATATTATACTAAATTTCTATATAAATTAATAGTTTAATTGAGTAAAATGGAATATTATTATGAATATTTTATAAAAATTGTGACTAGTACGTGAAAATGTCCCAAAAAATTATTGTATTTGTAAATAAAAATGTCCTAGATAAAGAAGTTATTAAGTTAGCTTCTTTTTTTCTGTTTGTAAATGAAAATGTCTTATGATATTTTTGCAAACAGGAGGTGAAAAAATGTGTGACTTAACAGATAAAGAAAAGTTAAAGTTAAATACAATACAAAAGATAATAACAGGTGAGTATAACAAAAAGAAGGCAAGCGAGATATTAGGCATTACGACTAGACAAGTAAATCGCTTACTAATTAAATTTAAGGAAGAAGGTGAAAATGGATTTGTACATAAAACTAGAGGAAAATCAAGTAACAGAAAAGTACCAGAAAATATAAAAAGTGAAATTGTTAATCTATACATAACGGAATATTTTGATTAAAATTTCACACATTTTTATGAAGAGAACAGGGAAAAATACAAGCTTTCATATAAAACTATCGACAATATTTTGACGGAAGCTGATATAATTTCTACAGAAGCTCAACATAAAACAATTAAATCATACAATGCAAATATGAAAAAAGCAATAAGAAAAAAGGAAATAGAGCCAGAACAATTAAAATTATACAAAATAAGGCAAGAAGAACAGCAAGCGAAGCACATTAGACGTTCAGCATCATTATATAATTTCGGACAAGAAGTTCAAATGGATGCTGCATTTGCAATGTGGTATGGAAGCAAAGCAAGGGCACTTCATTTAGCAGTTGATAAGGCTACAAAGAAAGTTTTACATGGTTGGTTTGACGTTCAAGAGACAACAAGAGGCTACTACATAATGCTTATGAATATAATCATAAAATATGGTATTCCAAAGAAAATAAAGACCGATAAAAGAGGTACATTTTCAATAAATAATGTAAAAGTCCAAAGCAAATTAAATACTACCCAATTTGGAAGAATATGTAAAGAGCTAGAAATAACTTTAAAGTCAAGTAGTGACCCTCTATTTAAACCTAATGTAGAAAGAGAAAATAAAACTTTTAAAGGGTGTTTAATAGCTGAACTAAGGCACGAAAACATTGTAGAAGATAAAGAAGCTAATGAATATTTAAATAATTTATACCCAAAATGAATGAGTTGTTTTCTTATGATATAAATCCAGATAAAAATGATATGATGAAGAATACGTATACCTCTGATGAGCTAAATATTATAGTATCAGAGCAATATACACGAAAAATTGATAATGCTTCTGCAATTAAATATAAAAGTGAGTATTACGTTCCAGTTGATATTGAAACAGGTTAAAGTGAAAAATACATTTACATAATTTGAGACATTTCTATTTACAAACTAACTAAAAAATTGGGACATTTTCACGTACTAGTCACATAAAATTATGAATATTTGTTAAAAATATTGTAAAATTTTACAAAAATTGATATACTATGGAAAGTAACCAACGTATATCAATTTTTTTATATATAAGGAGGAAAAATTATGAAAAAGAAAAAAACTATTATGATTTCTTTAACTATTATTATAGCAATTGTTTTAACTATTCTTATTTCAGTATATATTTTTATTAGATATCAATTAACTATAAAAGGAATTATTTTAGAATGTGATGAAAATAGTATGCTTGTTTATGATATGAATCGTAAAGACTATATAAGCATTGGTTTACCACAAAACATTAATTTGAAATTTAAGCCAGGACAAGAAGTAAGAATCGACTTATCGTATGATACATGTATAATGGATTCGAACCCACCAATAATTGATTCTATATTTATAAAAAAGATAAAAATTGTAAAGAAAGATAGTAGTAATAGCAGTAATATAATAGTGCAAGAGTATAATACTCAAAAACAAGAAAGATTATTAAAACTTAGAGATTTAGAACAAAGGTTTAAGAAAAAATAACTAAAAATTTGGATATGATGTATAAATATATTAAACCTAAAAAATGTATTTTACAAAATAAAAACTGAGAAAACAATGTTTTCTCAGTAAAATAACACACTGATTTAATTGTTCTATGCTTTATTAGTTAAAAAATTGTAATTGCTTAATATTTAGTTTTACCATACAGCATTTTGTAAAATAACATCAGCTATTTCTTTAGTTAAAGGAT
>CANOGC010000110.1 GCA_947565445.1 uncultured Clostridium sp.
TCTCTTGATAATCTACAATATAAAGCACAGTTATATACTTTTGTGTTACTTACTAACATTTATCCTCCTTTTCCTTTAGTAAGTTCCACCTATAATTTATGTTCTTAATTTACCATGATTTAATATAAAAATCAATAGCCTAAATTATAGGTGAAAACTAAATTTTGTCTAAAATTTGTATTTTTCTTATTTTTTCGTTAGTTGCATATTGCAAAACATTTCAAAAATCTTTGATATAGAAACTCTTACATCTTCGCTAGACTCTTCTTTAAATTTGTTTATTATAACTATTTCATCTTTCTTTTTAGTTTTCTTACCCATGACAATTCCTCCTGTTTGTTCTAATAATGCACATACTTTTTGAATTTTCTTTTTAAAATCATTCTCGATTTCTCCTTTCAAAAATTAAGAGTTCTATAAGTTATCTCGTACTCATAAAACTCTTATTTAAAGTCAAAAAAATAGCCCTTTCATAAAGTGCTAAAATCTTTGCTTATTCAATTTAAACTGTTGCTCTTATGCAACTTGGACTTACAATATTACTTACTCTTTTTGGTACATCAAAACCTACATTTATTCCATTTTTTAATACTAAATCACTACTTTTCTTATCATAATCAAACATTCCTCTATTCCAATTTGAAAATGCTTCATCAGATAGTTTCTTTTTAGTAGATAAATATTCGTTATCTTTGTTTATTTGTATTATCATTGCTTGGTACTCTTGTTTGTCAGCTTGTCGCTTTTTATTGATATAATTTCTTTTACAAACTTTGTGTCTTTCTTTGCTTTGTGTGGCTCGGTATTCTTTTTCTTCAATATATCTCTCATCTTTTTGAATAATTTTTGTTATATATGATTTACCGACACCAATTTGTTTTGCTATATCTGTTGGTTTTAAATGTTCTTCATAAAAAAGTCTTGTTATTTCAGTTACTTTATCTATCGTAATCACCTCCGCTTCCTTTAATTTTAGTTGTAGTGAATTTTTAGTCTACAACTTAAAACAATAATTATCTCAAAAAGTATTGTATTATTAAACTAATTATAGTATAATATAATTAGAATGTCAATAACAATTATTAAAAAAGTTAAAATTGTTTTCAATAAAACTTGATAGAATTATATAGAAACGGAGGAAACTATTGAAATGAGTGTGGATTTACCAGAAGTAAAACATTTTGATGATTTTTATATTTGGTTTAATAAAGAAGAAAGAAAAGAATATTATTCTACACCAATGTATTTTTATAAAGCTGATTTCTCATTTGATTTTAACGATAACGAAAAAGATAATCATAAAAATGGTCGTACTAAAGGTGGAGGTACAAGATATATAAAATGGAAAGAAGATGAAGGGACAGATATGGGATTAAAACAGCCAGGTAGTTTATATTTTCCCTATATAGAAAGATTTGGACTATTATTATTAAGGTTTTTAAATGCTGATTTATCTACCTATGAAACTGCATATAAAGAGTTCTTTTATGCTTATGGATTTGAAATATTAAAAGACATAGATGAAGATTATAAATTTGAATTAAAAGGAAAATATGAAGATGATGAAACATATCTAAAAGAAACTAAAAAAATATATGACAACCTAAAAGAACAACTTATTTACATACAAGAACAAATAGCAGATGCTGTTAATTACATATATAACATAAACGAAATAGAAGAATTAAAGCCATTTACACATTCGCAAAGGTATGCAGTATATTTAATAAAAAGAAAAGGCAAACTATATTCTTACATAAAAAATGATGAAGTAATACAAGATAACTATTCTAATAAATATGAAGAACTAGGAAATTCAGCAGATATTGACCTATTAAAGAAACTAAAAGAAGAAGGTATGCTTATATCAATGGTAAATACTCATAAAAGTAATGATATATCAAGTGTTTGTTATGCAATATTAGAAGAATTATCAAAAACAGATAATTACCCAATTAAGAAATGTCAAAACTGTGGAATGTATTTTATACCAAATTCAAGATTAGATGAGATTTATTGTGATTACCCAAAAGAAAACGGAAAAACTTGTAGAGAACAAGGAGCAATACTTTCTTATAACAAGAGATTACAAGAAAAATCAGCATATACAGAATATAGAAAAACATATCAACAAAAATTTGGTGTAGTAAACAAAAACAAAGATAATAAGAAACTAAAGACAGAATTTGAAACTTGGAAAAAACAAGCTAAAGAAAAAATAACAAAACTAAAACATGGAGAACTTACTGAAAATGAGGTTTACGAATGGATTTTGAAGAATAAATAGACAATTGATTTTGACAAATTTACATAATTGTGGTATAATTTATATAGTTTGAAGGTCAAGAACCTACAAATAAGTTTGAATATGCGATTAAAGAACAAGGAGGAAATAACTATGAGTAAAAGTATCGCAAGCAAAACATTGGCAATTGCCAAAAAACAAGAGGCAGAACGTCTCGAAGCTATTAAGGAAGATTTTCTCGATATAATGCGGAAAGAATTTGGAAAGCGAGTAGACACTTGTAACCCTTGGACCGCCGTAGGTACTACATCTTATATCTACAAAAAGGAAGTTTTCAATGGTTTCAATTCTAATGACCTTAAGACAGTAGCTGAAGAGGTAGGGTTTAAGCTAAAATCTGAATACAGTGAAGTTTTCCTTTCAATTCCTGAATGGGTTAAAGGGCAGAAACGAACTCAGGCTCAGCTGATGCTTTATTGGTCCAATATAGAGATTAAGAGAACTATTAAATCTCGAAAAGAGGCGGCCAAAAAAATGTGTAAGGAAGCATTGGAGAAACTTAAAAACGGAGATTTTGAAACAAGTGGCAAATGGGGAAATGCTTACGAAATTACTGTAAAGATGAGCTACTCCGAGAACACCAGAGAGTTCCAAAATGAAGTTGAAAGGCTTTTTGCAAAGAAAAACATTCTGTTAGTCAGTATTGATGTAGAAAGTGGCGAATGGAGGTTTAGGATTAAGGAAAACTGATATCCGAGATATTCTGCGTAAGGGAACAGGGAGCAAAGAAGCTTCCTGTTTCCTTGCTTATATATAAAGTAATAGTTAAAGCTCTATATTTCTAATTCTTTTTCTCTTTCTCTTTCTTCATGTTTTAATTGTTTTTCTGGATCAATAAAAGAGTGAGTTTCTTTTTCAAAATTTCTAACTAATTCTTTAGCATCGCCAATACTAAATTTATGGCATATCCAAATTATAAATTTATTAACAGTTTCATAGAATTTATCTATAATTTTGTGTAGATGATTATTTTCTTTTTCTAAAGACTTAATTTTACTTTTATATTTCCACTCAATATCAAATTCCTTTTCCTTATATTCTGCTTTAATATTGTTTACTTGACTATGAAGTTCTCTATTGTCAGCAAGTATATAGTTTCTTTCTTCTTGATATTTTTCAGCCACATTAACTAAATTTACTTGTTTTGATAGTTCATTATGCAATTTTAAATTTTCTTGATACAATTCCATAATTTTATCATCTTTTGGCTTAATAATTTCATTTTCTACTTTTTCTCTATTAAGTTTTATGAGTTTAATATCATTTATATTTGGTGTTTCTGGTAATTCTAGTTTTATATTATCTAATACCTTTTTAGTATTTTCAAAATTAGTCAATTTCTTTAAATCTTCTATTTTTTCGTGTTTTGCTCCAGTTTCTTCTACTGGTAAACCTCGTTCTAAATCAAAACCTTTTGAAGTTATATATTTGTGAAAAGCATTTTGTAGTTGTCTGTAACTATCTCTGCCTTTCCAAAAATCTCTACAACATATTTTATCAATGTCATTTCCTTCTTTATCTTTTGTATGAATTACTGGTATATATACTAGGTGCATGTGTGGAG
>CANOGC010000111.1 GCA_947565445.1 uncultured Clostridium sp.
GAACAGGAGTAAGAACAAAGTCGTATGATTGGTTACTAAAAGGATTAGTATGTTGCAAAGAATGTGGAAAGAAATTAAGTCTGGTACCACAAAAACATCCAAACAAAACAACTTTTTATTTAAGATGCAACACCTATGCAAGTAATACACAATTAAGATTATGCACACCACATAGCAATAACCTAGAAAAAGTAACAGACTTTGTAATTGAGCAAATTAAGAAAAGATGTAAAGAGTTCTTAAATGAAGAAAAATATACTAAAATAGCCAATACATCAAAGGACAAAATAATCAAAGATAGGTTTAATGTAAAAAATGAAATTCTTATTTTAGAAAAGAAAACTAAAGATATAAACAAGCGAATCGACAAGCTATATGAAGATAAATACAATGGATTATTTGAAGATGAAGATTTTACAAGACTTTATTCAAAGCAGATAGAAAATAGAAAACAAGCAGAAGAAAGAATAAAGCAGTTACAAGAACTAGAAGAAAAAGAAGATAGTTCAATAGACATTAATAAACTTGTTAATGATTTCGTTAATATGAAAGAAATAACAAGAACAATGCTTGTATCTTTAGTAGATAAGATAGAAATATCAGAGAATAAAGAAATAACGATATATTATAAATTCAATATTTTAAATATGGGAAATGAAAATAAATTACAAAATGTTGGCTAAATTAAAAAAAATAGTCATAATGGAATATTAGGACTATCATCATTTTATTAATTCTAGCAGGAGTAGTAATAAATTTAACCTTAGGAGAACATGGAATACTAAAGAAGGCACAGCAAGCAGGAGAACAATATAAAATAAGCGAAATATTGGAAAAACTAGAATTAGAAAAAGTAGATTTATATGCTAGAAAAATGGGGAATTACCAAGTTTACAAGAATATGTAGACCATTTAATAAATAAAGGAATAATAAGTGAAAGTGATGTAGAAGATATAGACGATAATACAAAAAATATAACAGTAGATGGATACGTATTTACAATAGTAGAAGATACAAATGGAGATATAACAATTTCATACCAAGGAAAAGCAGACAATAACCCAAGAATAGCCAATATACAAGTAACAGGAACAACAATAGATAGTATAAGTGTAAAAGTATTAGCAAGTAATGCAGATGGAGCAAGTTATAAATATAGCATAAAAAACATAACGATGGGAGAAACAGAATTTATAGAAGTAACAACATTAAACACAAATGAATATACATTTACAGGATTAACAATAAACAATGATTATATAATACAAGTAGAATTAGTAACAAGTGAAGGAACAGATGTAAAAGAAACAGAAACAATAAAAACAGAACCACCAAAAGTAACAACTATTACACTAGATAAAACAAACATAGAACTAACAAAAGGTGGAACAGATTTGGTAACAGCAACTGTACTACCAGAAGAAGCAATAGATAAAACTATAACTTGGACAAGTAGTAATGAAGACGTTGCAACAGTAGATAGTGAAGGAAATGTAACTGCAATAGGGGAAGGAATTGCAATTATTACAGTAACTTCAAATGAAGTAGGTACAGTAACCGTCAGCTGTAATATAACAGTAACACCACCACCTCCACCAACTGCGGGAGCAGGAGGAACAACACATACAGCAAAACAAATACAATATACATGGGAAGAACTAAATTCAATTGCAAAAGTAATATCAGATAACTATGGAACAGGAGAAGGACAAGTAAATAACGATACAGCAGAAGTAAATGTAAGCATAAATGGAAAAGCAGACACATTAGGAATAGGAGACTGGACAACAGTAAATGGTAAAAAAAGTTAGAATTTTAGGATTTAACCATGATGCATTAACAAATACAAGTGCATATGGAGAAGGAGAAACAAACACATATGCAGGAATTTCATTTGAGTTTGTAGAAAGTTTAACAAATGCAAAAATTAATAATAGTGATACAAATGCAGGAGGATGGGGAGCATGTACATTAAGAGCTACATTAAATAGTACAACATATGAAAGTTTAGAGAATAAGGAATATATAAAAGAGGTAACTAAGCAGTATATAGCAACATATAATGTGGCAAGCAGTGTAACCTCATCACAAGATAAATTATGGCTCATAGCGTGATGCCAGGTTTTGCTATTTAACATTATGTAAATACAAAATTTCAAAAATATTTCAAAAAAGCTTGATTTTTTTGGATAAATTAGGAAAAAATAAAATCATGGAACAAAACAAACAAAAATCACGGAATGGTATAAAACTGAATTAACAGATTTTGTGTAAACTGAAAAATACCTTTATGATACATTTTTATTATATCATAAAGGTATTTTTTGATTTGGAGGCTTTAATGTCTAAAAATGTCGAAATGTTTTTCTTGAAAAATAGTAAAAAAGATGTATAATATATAAGAATTAAGTCTAAGAATATTAAAATTCAAAAACATCTGTGTAAAAGCAAAATAAACTAATTCTTAAAAGCCATAAATAAAAATTCCAAAAAGAAAAGTAAAAAGGAGGGAGGTAGTTAAAATAAAAACTAGTCAAATTGAGAAAAATCACGCAAAACACATTGACAATAGAACAAATATATATTATGATATATTTAAAAGAGAAGATATAGCAAAATTTACATTTTATGATTATTTATATATTGAAGTGCAAAAGAAAAAAGAAGAAGCATGATGTTGTATAAGAGAAATGCCAGCAGAATATGAAATGATGAGTTCTATAAAGATATATAATAAGCATGATAAGACATATAGAAAAATTTTAGGAAATAAAAAATATGCAACATACATAATAAATGAAGCATTAGAGCTAACCTATCCAATAAAGGAAAGAGAAATTGAAAAATACACTAATAGATACATAACAAATGAGTATATAGATAGAGAAACTGATATTGTATATAAAATGAAGGATAAAGAAATATACTTTTTAATTGAGCATCAAAGTACAGTCGATTATGCAATGCGTTTTAGGCTTGAAGAATATAAAATGGAAATAATAAAAAGTGCAATAGATATAAAAAAACTAAGAACAAAAGGATATGAAATACCAACAGTAATACCGATAGTAATATATACAGGAAAAGAAAAATGGACAGCAAAAAGAGGAAACGGAAAAGTGCAAGATGAAAGATTAGAAAAACTAAATTTATCAGAATATAACTTAATAGATATCAATAGATACACAAAAGAAGAACTGTTAAATAGTAAAAATTTTGTAGATAAAATATTCTTACTAGAGAAAGCAAATGATGGAGAGGAAGTAACCAATATATTATCAATAATAGCAAAGCAAACAACCAAAGAAGAAGATAAAAAGAATTTAATTAGCATAATAAGAGTAACATTAAAGGAAAAAATAGGACAAGAAAAGCTAGAAGAAATAATAAAAGAAATGGAGGGAGGAGATAAAAATATGTTAGCATGTGTAGAAATGTTAAGAGAAGAAAACAGAAGAATAAGAGCAGAAGGAAGGGCGGAAGAAAAATTAAAGATAGCAAAAGAAATGAAGAAAAACAATATAGAAATAGAATTAATAGAGAAAATAACAGGTCTTAAAAGAAATGAAATAGAATAAAGAAAATAAATTCTGTTACACAATAGTAGCAGAATTTATTGTTTGCATATTATGAAAATAAACAACTAATCAAAACAGTACAAAACAATTGTAATAAAAATGTAATAAAGGAAATTGCAAAATTATGAAAGGTTAGAAAATAAATAGATA
>CANOGC010000112.1 GCA_947565445.1 uncultured Clostridium sp.
TGCTATTTTTGTATCTATTTATTTTCTAACCTTTCATAATTTTGCAATTTCCTTAAATAAAGAGTAGGAAAAATATATTATCTACCCTTTATATTAATTATATATAAGTGAATGTCATTTTTTCGCATATTATGCTTACAATATCACCAGACATAAGTTGTAAGCATATATTAATAAATTTATCCTTTTCATAACTAAAAAAATCTACGGGATCTGAACATTTCTTTGCTCTATGTTCTATAATAGCATATTTCAGTCTTTTTTTTATATATTCTTGTGAAATCTTATCATCTCTAATATATATATCATTTATGCATCCCCCATCTCCTGCCCAAAAATCCAATCTATCAAACTCAAAATGTAAAACATTTTCAAAAATCACTTTACACTTCTTATATTCTTCAGACAATTCCCATCTATTTAAATCTATATCTATTTTTTTATTGCACATATCTACTATTAGTCCTATAAGTAAGCTATCATGCATATATAGTTCATTAATTTTTTTTCTATTCTGATATATATATTCTTCCATATTTAATCTTTTCTTCCCTTCTCATATCTTAAACATTTAATCAAAATATATACTTCTATATGGCTCTGGTATTATCATTAATGGTTTATAATGTATACTTCCTATTCCTGTATGATTTCCATTTGGGGTAATATGATAGTGTGATCCTTGTTTAAGATCTTCATCCCATTCGAATCTTACTTTATTATTAATTCCTCTCCATTGTATTATTCTTCCATTACTTGTACCAGCAAGTTCTACTCTAGTAAGTCCTTTTGGATTAAACTCATATGGGTCTACTGGAAATACGATTGGTGCTTTTTTTATTTTGGTCAAAGTTTTTGTGATAGTTGTTGCCCCTGTAGCCACTGCCGTTTTCGTAACACTTGTAGTTTTTTTAGTTATATTAGACACGGCATCTGTTACCGTTGTAACAATTGATGCTATTCCTTGTGTTGCTGCTTCTATTGTTTCTGGTGGCGTAGCTGCTATTGTAAATGCTCCTATTAAAATAGTTACTATTGTTGCTAATACAGTAGTAATTCCTACATGCCCATTTTCATCTACCATATTAACTGGATTATTCATACAATATGCATATCCATTATGGCTTAATAGTTCTCCTACTTGTCCACCATAGTTATCAAAATTTATAAATCTACCCCATTCTGGGTTATAGTAACGTGAATTTAGGTAGTATAATCCTGTTTCTGTGTCGTATCTGTAACTTCTGTATCTATATGGGTTTATTATTCCTATGTTGCTACTGCTTGTTATATTGTTTCCATTTGCGTCTTTTATGCTTATGGTGTTTCCCCAACTGTCGTATTCATAGCTTACTACTTGGTTTAGGTTGCTATCTAGTATTCCTATTACATCATTTTGCCCATTTCTTATGTAGTAGTATTGTGTATTGTTGTAGTTTAATCCTATTATGTTTCCATTTTCATCATATGTATAATAAATTACATTACTTCCTGTTTTTTCATATATTACTTTGTTTCCATCTACATAATAGTTTGTTACTGTTCCATTTACTGTTTTTTGTGTTCTTATTCCATTGTCATTATTAAAGTTTTATATCTCTCTTGCGTCTTCCTATTTAAATATTAATGCTTTTTATACTACTTTATTCATTTCTATAATAAGTTACTGGTTTTAATTGTAAATTTGTAAGGTTAAATTCTTGTAATTTTATTGAAAATTCTTCATATGAAAAAGGTCCATTTCTTTCTTTATTTTCAGTATCCAAAATCCAATAATTTACAACTGTTTCATCTGGAATTTCATATGTATTATCTGCTTCTTCAGGATATGCCTTTTTCATGCCGTATTGTTTTGCAATTACATACCTGTTGTTCCACGCAATTTCTATAACTTTTGCTGGTATTATTTCATTTTCAGTTGCGTATCCAGTTTTAGGAATAATTCTAATTTCATGTGCCGAACTCCTAATTAGCTCAAAATCGTTAACTATATCATAACTATAATCATATTGACCTGAACTAACTCCTATAATAAATGCAAATACTAATAACCCTAAAATAATACCTAATAATATAATAATAAATGTAACCAGTGCTATCTTCTTCATTTTATTTCTCCTTAATATTTATATTTAAAGTTAATTGACCACTCATATGGCTTTAATGCTCCTATACTTTGTAAAATTAGTCCAAAATTATTTGCCATGCTTCCGAAACTGAAATCACCTCTTAGTTCATCAAAGTTATACGAATCCCATATTGTAACATCTATATCCCAATGTCCCTCTCCATTTTTTATTCCATCCATCTTAATATTAGCATGTTGTATACTTAAATATAAGTCCATATCTCCATTATACCTATTAAAATCAATAGTTCCTATATAATTTATTTTATTGTCATTAACTTTTGTAATTTCTTCTGTAACCTTATTTTTCAATGTACTAGAATTTTTAACCTTATTTGCTAGACTATTTAAGGTACTACTTGATAGACTACAACCTGTCATTCCAGAAAGAAGCATGTTTTGAGCGTTATTGGTCTGTGTTGCATTTATAGCCACCTGTGATGCAGTAGCTCCAGTAATAATTAAAGCTGTTACACCTATTACCACACTTATTAATATAGATTTTCCTGTTGGATCTACATTATTTATAGGATTATTTGCACAATATAAATACATATTGTGTCCAATTAACCCCGCATTATCATCCTTTGTTGTTCCATCTGCATTTATAAATCTACCCCATTCTGGGTTATAGTAACGTGAATTTAGGTAGTATAATCCTGTTTCTGTGTCGTATCTGTAACTTCTGTATCTATATGGGTTTATTATTCCTATGTTGCTACTGCTTGTTATATTGTTTCCATTTGCGTCTTTTATGCTTATGGTGTTTCCCCAACTGTCGTATTCATAGCTTACTACTTGGTTTAGGTTGCTATCTAGTATTCCTATTACATCATTTTGCCCATTTCTTATGTAGTAGTATTGTGTATTGTTGTAGTTTAGCCCTATTATGTTTCCATTTTCATCATATGTATAGTAAATTATATTACTTCCTGTTTTTTCATATATTACTTTGTTTCCATCTACGTAATAGTTTGTTGTCGTTCCATTTATTGTTTTTTGTGTTCTTATTCCATTGTCGTTATATTTGTATGTTATTGTACTACCACTATTTCTTATTCCTGCTAATTGCCTTCCATTTTGCCATGTGTATGTGTTTCCATCATATGTTATTATATTTCCTATTTCATCATATGTTATAGCTTTTCCATTATAGCTTGTTAATTGGTCTTTCCAATTTGTATTTCCATATGTATATGTGATTGTTTCTGATGGTCTACTTGATGCACTTCCTCCATAATAGAAATATTCTTTTTTACTTAGTATATTTCCACCTTCGTCATATTCATATGTTATCATTTTGTATTCTGGAATGTTGATTTCTTTTACTAATTGATTTAGTTCATCATAGTAATATTGGTTTGTTACTTCATTTCCTTTTTTGATTGTTTCTATATTTCCTAATGCATCATATGTATATGATATGCTTTCATTATTTCCATTTTGTATTGTACTTAATTGTGTTGTTGTTTTGTTTTCTACATTTTCTACATCTTTATATGTGTATGTTGTTGTATAATTCTTACTTCCACTTACTATTTTTTTAGAACTTACTCTTGATAAACTATCATA
>CANOGC010000113.1 GCA_947565445.1 uncultured Clostridium sp.
TTATTGTATATGTTCCAACTGTATTTACATCAACTGTTCCTTCTGTTTCAATATGTCCTTGTTCTTCTTTTGGTAAATTAGAAAAGAAAGATACACCTTCCATTATATCGACTGGAGTTCCTTTTATTATTGTCTTATCTTCAGGTATGCCTAATGTTACACTAACATAATTATATACTTGAATAATAGCTGTTTCTGATTTAGTATTTCCTTTTTCAGATGTTACTGTAAATGTTATAGGATAATCTCCTCTTTTAGTATATCCATTTATATTTTCATCAAAATCAACTGTTAATTCTCCACCAGTATAATTTTCAACAAATAATTCTTTTAATACTTCTGTTAGCTTTTCTTTATCTAATGTATCGCCTTCCTCGTATGGCATGACATTATCCAAATTATCATATCTTTCTATTGTTATTCCACTAGCTACTCCTTTGTATGGTATTGTTATATAATCTCTTGACAATTTAATAGATATATTTTTTAAATCTTCCTCTTTTTCCTGTTGTAACTGTATTTCTGCCTGTTCTTGATTATGTTTTTCAATTTCTTTAGGTATGATTACTGCTCCTGCTGTTGCTCCACCTATTATTACTACTGATGATGTTACTATTATTATTTTTGTTATTAATGTTTTTGCCATAAACCATTTAAACATAATTTTCATCTCCTATATTATCAATTTATTTAACTTTCTTCGCCACTAGAATTGATTTCTAGGGGTTTTTATAGTCTTATCCTTATAACTGCATATCCTAATTTTTACTTAATTATTAACCCTTATTAGATTTTTTATTATGCCTATTTATTTTTATAACTATTACTACTATGAATAAAATTAGTGTAACTATATATGCTATTGTAATTATATTTTCTTTTCTATTCTTTTCTTTTTGAGTTTCTTGCTGTTCTATTACTGGTGTTTCTGTTTCTTTAATTTCTCCTTGTTTCTCATCTTCAAGTTTAGTTTCTATTGTTTCTCCATTTGCAAATGTTATATACTCTATTCCATATTTTGTTCCTTTTTGCATATAATAATCTTCATAAGATACCCAAACTGTTCCTTTATTTCCCCAGCTATTACCCCAAGAGTTTAATACTAACCATGCACCATTATTTTGTGGTTTACTATCTGATTTAAAATTATCTTTTGAATAATTATCGTCCCAACCTATAATTACAGCAGCATGATTATAAGTTCCGTCATCTTCTGGTTTGTAATTATTTTTACAATTTATAGAGCCATTTGTATTATGCCATTCTGCTCTCGATATTTTATCTCCTTCATATACTATTGTCCAAACTGCACCATAATTTTTAATATATTTCTTTATATCCTCATTAGTCTTTACTATACTTTCAGTTTCTTTAAATTTTCCTATTACTTTTGAAGTTGCTTCATCAAATTTCTTTTTATTTGATTCTGTAATTTCATATTCCTTATTTGGAAAATCACTCTCTAATACAAAATTACCATATTCACCTTGAAAAGCATACCTATATAATAAAAAAGTTTCTGATAAATTATAGTCTAATTCTTTAGTTTTTTGTAAATAAGTTTCTACCATCTTGGTATAACTGTAAAAGGTACACCAAGGATTAGTTCCTTGATTTTCTACTTTAATATTGATGTCATTTCTTAAATCATATTTACTTGGTATTTCCTCATCTGTTGCATATACACATAAATTACATAATAAGATTAAGATTAAAATTAAAATAGTAATACTTAATATTTTCTTTTTCATATTTAACACCTCTTATAATTATTACTTATGTTTCTTTGATTTTAGTATTATTCCAATTATCAATAATATAACTGCACCTGCAAATACAATTATAAATATATTCTGTATATTACTTGTTTTGTTAGGCTCTATTATTTCTTGATTTATTACTGGTGTTTCTGTTTTTTTAATTTCTTCTTGTTTTTCATCTTCAAGTTTAGTTTCTATTGTTTCTCCATCTGCAAGTGTTATACTTCCTATAAGTGATATTAAAGTTCCTTTAACACCAAAATAATCTTCATAAGAAATCCAAGCTGTTCCTTTATTACCCCAGTTATCTCCCCAAGAGTTTAATACTAACCATGCACCATCATTTTGTGGTTTTTCATATACAAAGTTATTTCTTGAATAATTATCGTCCCAACCTATTATAGATACTGCATGGGCTGTGTTTGGTGAAATATTACCCATGTCTTTATGATATATACCACCGTTGTATTTATTCCACTGATTATCTGTATTCATTATTGATAACTCTATACTGCCATAATTCATAATATATTCCTTTATTTTATTATTATCTACATCATTAAGATATAACTCTACATTCTTTATTACAGCTTTTTCTGTTGCTTTATTAAACTTTTTTGTATTTGTTTCTGTAACCTGATAATCTATGTTGGGAAAATCAGATTCTAATACATATTCTCCTGACATAAATGAATTTCCTAATTTAAGACTATAATTTAGATAACCCTCTGAAAGATTATAATTTAAACCTTTTGTCTTTTGTAAATATGTTTCTACCATCTTTACATAAGCATATCTACTGCACCATGGTTTATCTTTCTGATTTTCTATTCTTATATTTATATCATTTCTTAAATCATAGGCTGTTGGTATTTCTACCTGTTCATCTGTTGCATATACTGTACTAAAAATTGCTGTAAGTATTGTTATTACTAGAAGTAGACTAATTAAAATTTTTTTCTTCATATTATTCCCCCATTTCTTTTTACATTATACTACAAAATTCGACAAAGTTTTACTTGAAATATTTGGAAGTGAACTCGTTAAGTATATGTTCTGATTTCAAAATCTCAAAACTATTCTTAATACTAAATATTTCTTTAATTCCTTCCTTTAATCTATCTGCATTTTCATTTGATAATCTTTCATTTACTGTTGCTAAATTTATCATTAAACAAATATGATGATATGTTTCATTACCTACTATGTCATCTATTATGTAATTAGGTATCTTAAATCCAAAATAGTTTTCTAATGTTTCTTGTATTGCTTTTTGCTTTTGTAACCTTATCTCTATTTGTAACTTTCTCTTTTCTATATCTTCTGTTGCATAATCTTTTATAATGCCTTCCATAATATAAATAACTCCTTCCATTTGAATTATAACATATTCACTCAGTAAATTGAATGGTTTTACTAAAATTTCTCTCAATTTAATGAGTGGTTTTGGGATAATCTTTTGCTAAAATTAAATCAAAACTTAGGAAAGGTGGGGGATAGATGGAATTTTCTGATGTAGTTGCACTAAAAATTAAAGAATTAATGGAACAGCAAAATATAACAACTTATAAATTGCAAGATTTAACAGGTGTTTATAGTTCTACTATTACTCTGTTTTTAACTAGGCAAACTAAAACTATAAGACTTGAAAACTTACTTTATATCTGTGAAGGTCTTGGAATAAGTTTATCTGAATTCTTCGCAGATGAGAGATTTAAAAATGCTGAAGCTAAAGACTGGCTAAAAAGAAGAAAAGAGAAATAGCTGATTTTATAGTAGTATCAATTATTTCTCTTTTTTAATTTACTTACTATTATTACTTCCTTTTTCAATACATAGTTCTTTGTCTAAACAATATCCATATATAAAAGATTTTTCTGATGTATATTGATTTAATTCTTCTTTGTAAATATCCCATTTATCAAATAAAT
>CANOGC010000114.1 GCA_947565445.1 uncultured Clostridium sp.
CTTTGGACTAATATTTTACTTTTTTACTAGATTAGTAATTTTGCTTAAAACAGAGCTTAGACTTTTTGATTGATGATCTTTATCAGCTTCTGTTTTTATATATTCTAATTGTATATCTATAATTGCTTTTAAATATTCATAATATTCTTTACTTTGTTCTTCACTTAATTCATGAATACTTACACTTAAAATATCATACAATTGTTTTAATAGGTGATTAATTCTTGGATCAAATTTATCTTTTACTGCTTTTATTTTAGTATCCATATGATTATCTTCTAGTTTAGAATTTCCTAAATAATAATTAATCATTTTTTCAAAAATTCGTCTTAAATATGTATAAGCACCTGCATAAAAATGATCTGCATAAGAAAAGTCTGCTTTCTTATAATCGTCATAGGCATCTATTTTTTCTAAAAATTTTCTATACTTATCAAATTCAAAACCCTTTACAGTTAACATTGAAGGATTTTGTCCTACTTTTCGCACAACAAATTTTCCGTTATTAAATTCTATTGAAATTAACATTGTATAATTATGGCTATAATTATTAGTACAAGAAAAATAGTATTCTAAATAATGTATTGTCCCATTTAGTAAAATTTCTTTTGAGTATGGTGGTCGTATTCCCTCAATATTTCCATTTGTTACATTTATCTTTCCACATGTTATATACTTAGTACGTCCTGGTCCATCACTGGTAACATCTTGGGTAATATCTATATTATAAATGTTACTTTTATAATTTTCTATCAATTTATATAACTCCTGATCTATATTAAAAGGAAATTCTTTTTTACATTTATGACATTTAGTGATTAATTTATCTTGATTAAAACCAATTAAACATAGAAATTTATCCAATTCTTCTTTATCTAATACATACTGTTCATTAGTATAATTAAAAACTGTAAATGTTTCTTTTGTATAAAGTGGCATTTCATTAAACAAATAATTTATATCTTTATCCATCGATAATCTCCTTATTTACTAAATTTTCATACATCTTCTCAATTCAGCTACGCAATCAGATTCAATCATTTTCTTCCAATCAAATCTGTACTTTATCATTTTTCAAACTAATTTAATGCTCCTGACATAATTCTAAATTTAGAAGTATTGTTCCAAATTTCTTGTAATTTACTAAAATTTTCATTAGGATTTAGCATTAAGCCTGCTAATTTATCTAATTCTTCATATTCATCTTCAGATAATTCAAATTTCTTATCTTGTATATATTTAGGCATATGTAAGAATATAATTTCATTATTCATTAGTGAATGGAAATCGTAAAATAATCCTCTTATTGAAGCTTTTAGTCCTAGAGTTGGTGGATCAGAAGAATATAAAATAGTTTCAGGTTTATATTTATTCTGTCTTACACCTAAATAAGCATTTGCACCAAATAAGAATTTATCATAAGGAATATCATTCAAATCAAATCCCATTTCATGGGCTGGACAGTGCTCATCTGCATCTACTAATTTCCATCTATTTTCTTTTTCATCAAAATATTCTGTAATCCAGTGGTCATAACATATTCCATCATAATGTATATATTCAGCAAATCCGCTTCTAACTCTAGCTGGTATTCCTTTAGCTTTTAATATACTTGCTAATAATATAGCTTGACTTCTACATGTAACATGAACTTTGTCTTTTGCTTCTCTTTTTGTAGTATAGTTAGGATTTTTTCTTAATAATTCAGCTATTACACTTTGTGCTGTTGGGAAAATGTCATCTTCATATTCTAATCTAGTAATTGGAACTTTAGTCATATCTCCCCAAAAACAGTCTTTTTTATTTCTAATTTCTTTATCTCTGAAAGCTACTGGATGAATTATTTGCATTCTTTGTAATATACACAATTGCTCAATATTGTCTGGCAAGTCTTTTGCAAAATCTTTATAATATCCTAAATCTGTAAAGTAACTTGTTTTTTTATAAAATTCTAACATTTCTTTTTCCATGTATTATACTTTCCTTTCACTATTTTTTACTAATCTTTGCAAACATTTATAAATTCTTTAAAAATGCTATTCATTTTTTCATCTTTAGCATATAAACTTTCTGGATGAAACCTAACTCCTATATAAAATTTTTTATTTTTAGCTTCAATAACATCTGGGTAACCATCTTCACAAAATGCAACTTTATCAAGCAGTGGACAATCTTTTATTGTTCTTTTATGTCTAGAATTTACCATCATTTCAGTTGTTTTGACTATATTATAAAATTTTGAACTTTCATCTATTTTGATGTTATGCACATATTCATCAAATGACTTATCATGCTTATCTGGGTTAGATATTTTATAGGTTGTTCCTCCAAGAGCTCTAGCAATATTATTTTGACCTGCACATATTCCTAATATAGGTATATCATTATCATAACAATATTTTGAGATTATACTTTCATAATTATCCGTTTCAAGACCACCTTGTAATATAATTCCATTACACAATTTGATTTGTGCAATCAAATTTTCTTTTTCTTCTATTGATAAATTATCTTTCCATTCATCTCCACAATAATTAATGATTGATTCAGTAGGTGAAATTCCAATTGCTATACCACCATTATCAAATATAGCTTGTTTTATTTCATCTCTTACAAAAGTATCTATTTTATTTGATTTATATGTAGCATAGTGTTTTGATACAATGCCAATGATAGGTTTATTCATTGCTTTCCTCCGTATTATTCTTTTCTTTCAAATTCTTCTTATTTGCACTTTTCAATTTTTTTGGTTTGTTTAATTTGTTATCATCTAAATATTTATAGTTTAGTGCATTATTTTTAGTAATGATCGTTTTTCCTAATTTTTCTTCTAAATTATCCCTAGCTACTTTTGCAACATTTCCTCCCATCTAGGCTATTTTTATATTTTCTTTTAATCCATAAGGTTTATGTTCTTGTGCAAGTTCTCTTGTTGCAATTTCTCCTAGATCTGTTAGGGTAACTTCTATATCTGTCATATTATCTCTTAATGATTCTTTTCTAATTTCTTTAAATTCTTTGTATTCTGAAGCTTTCATACCAGACCATTCTTTATAAATTTCATTTGTAAGTATCCCATATTCAACATTTTTAGTTATGCCTCTTTCTTTCCATACATCTGTAAGTTTACGTCTATCAACTACTCCTGTTAATCTTTGCTTAATCCATTTGTCATCATATCCACGACTTCTATAATAATCAACAGCACGATTGATAGCAAGTTCTGGGTCAAATACTTCATCAATTCTCTCTTTTCCCATTTGAGCAAGCCAAAGTTTAAATGGCTCTGCTTTTGGACTTGGTACAGACTCTATTAATCTTAAAATTCCTTTTGTATCTAATGTATCTGTACTATAAAATTTTCCATCTGTTGATTTTAATTTCAGTTGTCGACATTTTGTCGATATCTCACTTTTTTCTTCTTCCGTCATCCTCTTCTTTAATCTATACCAGTAATCTTTTGCATCTTTACTTTCTGTTAAAGCTTCAATTACATCAACTACACTAAAATAATATTCTTCTTTTTCAGCATCCCAAATGCTTCTTATTTCTTTTCCTTCAAAAAGATTTGAAATTGTTTCTAATTTATTATTATCCATTTAGGCATCACTTTCCTTTATAAATTTATTATTATGCCCAAATTATATCAATTTTCTTCCATTTTTTCAATAAAAATAAACAAATTTTTGT
>CANOGC010000115.1 GCA_947565445.1 uncultured Clostridium sp.
ATTTGGTTAGAAAATAAAAAATTGAGAATTTCGCAATTAATTTTAATATAAAAAATATTGACAAATAATACAAGCTACTATAATATGTATACATATTGGTAAAAGAAATATAATAAAAGAAAAAACAAATGAAGGAGAAAAAGAAAAAGAAAATGAAAAGACAAAATGGTATAACATTAATTGCTCTTGTCATTACGATAATTATATTATTAATACTAGCAGGAGTTACGCTAAATTTGACTTTAGGGGAACATGGAATAATAAAAATGGCTGAAAAAGCAGGAAAAAATTATGTTAATTCGGCAGGAGATGAGAAAAATAAATTAGAAGGATTATTAAACGAAGTACAAAATATTATAAATAATGTAGGCGGAGAAAATGAATCTCCAACAACAGAGCTTAATATATTAAAAGCAGGAGATTATATAAAATATGATAGTGGAGCAAATGGAATAATTACTTGTAGGGTTTTATATCCATTAAGTTCTCCCTATGGGTTACAAATAATAACAGATAAAAATGTAGGAACTGCATTTACATTAGGCTCAGCAACTGATTTTGAAGTATCAAAATCAAATTATAATGATGCAATTAAATTATTAAATGATAAAGCATAAACATATATAAACACTAATTATGCATATGATGCAAGATGTGTAGGAAGTGTTCCAACAGTACAAAATGGAGTATTAATAGGTAAAGGTTCTGAACAAGTAGGACCAGCAACAGTACAGTTTACAACATATACAGGAAGCAATGTTACAGAATTGAAAGATGAAGATACTAACTATACAACAGATGAAAGTCAAATGAAAAGTATTAATATTTGGAATATAGGTGAAAAATATTGGTTAGCATCTAGAAAATTATATACTACAGAACCTACAAAATGGTGTAATTTTTGTATACGTTGTGTTAATGAAGATGCTACATTAGGAGAGGGAGGACATCTTTTAGGAATTGGAGGGACAACTACTAAAGCACCATATTTATCTAATCCAATTAACTTTAGACCATGTATTTTACTAAAATCAAATGCAATAAAAATAACAGGAGGAGACGGAAAAAGTGAGGCAACTGCATATACATTAGGAATATAGAAGACCCAAGCAAGATATATTAAGGTAATTTTATAGATTTTGTAATCTGTGAAATTACCTTAAATTTATTTACTTTATATTGCATTTAAATAGATAGTATGATACTATGTGAAAAAAGTAAGAGGAGGGATTTTTTTGAAAATTACTGATGTAAACGAATTAGAAAGAGTAGCAAATAATATAAGAATTAGCATTATACAAGAAGTATATAATGGAAAATCTGGACATCCAGGAGGTTCATTATCTTGTGCAGATATTTTAACAGTACTATATTTTAATCAAATGAACATTGATCCAAAAGAACCAAAATCACCTAGTAGAGACAGATTCGTATTATCAAAAGGGCATGCATCACCTGCACTTTATGGGGCACTTGCAGAAAGAGGGTATTTTGATAAAAAAGAATTAATTACTTTTAGAGGTATAGATAGCATTTTACAAGGACATCCAGATATGAAAAATATACCAGGAGTTGACATGAGTACAGGTTCATTAGGACAAGGGTTATCATGTGCTAATGGTATGGCATTATCTTCTAAACTAAATAAAGATGGAAACAGAGTATATTGTTTAGTTGGAGATGGAGAAATAGAAGAAGGACAAATTTGGGAAGCAGCTATGAGTGCTAGCCATTATAAGTTAGATAATTTATGTGTAATAGTAGATAATAACAATTTACAAATTGATGGTAGCATAGAAGAAGTAATGAGTTCATATCCAATTGACTCTAAATTTGAAAGTTTTGGATTTAATGTAATTAATGTAGATGGTCATAACATACAAGAATTAATAGAAGCATTTGATAAAGCAAAAACTGTAAAAGGAAAACCAACTGTGGTTATTGCAAAAACCATAAAAGGAAAAGGTGTATCTTTTATGGAAAACCAAGTAGGATGGCATGGAAAAGCACCAAATGAAGAACAGTACAATATTGCAATAAAGGAATTAAGTTAGGATGGGTAAGGATGAAATCTATGTCTACCCAATAATGAACAAATAAGAATAGAAAGGTAGGAAAAAATATGAATCTAGATTTAAAAATTGCAACAAGAGAAAGTTATGGAGAAAAAATAACAGAAATTGGACAAAAAAATGATAAAATTGTTGTACTAGATGCAGACCTTGCTGAAGCTACAAAAACAAGTGTATTTAAAAAAAGGTTTCCAAATAGATTTTTTGACATGGGAATTTCAGAACAAGACATGTTATCTACTGCAGCAGGAATGGCGACATGTGGGATTATACCATATGTTAGTACATTTGCAATATTTGCCGCAGGAAGAGCATATGACCAAATCAGAAATAGTATATGTTATCCAAAATTAAATGTAAAAATATGTGCAACACATGCAGGTATATCAGTTGGAGAAGATGGTGCAACACATCAAATGCTAGAAGATTTAGGGTTAATGAGAGGGCTTCCTAATATGACAGTACTTAGCGTTTCAGATGATATTCAGACAAAATGGGCAATAGAAGAAATATCTAAAATACAAGGTCCTGTATATGTAAGGCTAGGAAGATTAAAATCACCAGTAATATATGAAGAAAACCAAAAATTTGAAATAGGAAAAGGAATTCAAATAGGAGAGGGAACAGATGCTACTGTAATTGCAACAGGACTTATGGTAAGTGAAGCTATACTTGCAAAAGAAGAACTAGAAAAACAAGGAATCAATATTCGTGTAATTGATATGCACACAATTAAGCCAATTGATAAAGAATTAATAGTAAAATCTGCGAAGGAAACAAAACGTATAATTACAATAGAAGACCATAGTATTATTGGTGGGCTAGGAAGTGCAGTATGTGAAGTACTTTCAGATGAATACCCATGTAAAGTAACAAGAATGGGAATGAAAGATACATTTGGAAAATCTGGAAAAGCAGAAAAATTATTAGAGTATTTTGAATTAACTAAATCCGCAATAATTGATGAAATAAGAAGATAAAGTTAATATTAAAAAAAAGCACATAAATGGTAAAAAAAATGCTGTTTATGTGTTTTTGTTACGAAAATGTAATAATAAAAGTATTGACAAAGTAATATGAGTAAATATAAAATGTATACATATTAATAAAAGAGAAATACTAAAAGAATAAGAAAAAAACAAATGAGAAGGAGAAAAAGAAAATGAAAAATAAAAAAGAAACCACAAAGACATACCCTATACATGTAGAGGCGATTATTAATCGCCCGTTCTTCGAAGAAATTGCTAAAAACAATAACAAAAATACCCATGGTATTACCTTAATTGCTCTAGTAATTACAATCATCATTCTATTAATTCTAGCAGGAGTAGTGTTAAACCTAACATTAGGAGAACATGGGATTTTAAAGAAAGCAGAACAAGGAGCAGAACAATATAAAATAAGTGAAATATTAGAAAAATTAGAACTAGAAAAAGTGGATTTAGTAGCAAGAAAAAATGGGGAAGTAGCAAGTTTACAAGAATATATAGACCATTTAATAAACAAAGGAACAATAACATTAGCAGATGTAACAGATATAGACGATAATAATAAAAACATAGTAGTAGAAGGGTATGTATTTTTGGTAGAAAAAGAGCA
>CANOGC010000116.1 GCA_947565445.1 uncultured Clostridium sp.
CTCATAACCCGAAGAGACAATAAAATTCAAAAAATAACAAGAAATAAACAAAAAATACACTTAAAACTCAGAATATGTTATAATATCTGTAGATAATATTAGAAGGAGATATAGAATGAGTGTTTTAAATAGTTCAAGCAGTAGATCAGTTTATAGAGGATATGATTATTATAAAGAAGGAAATGTAATTTCACATACACAATTATCGGATTTTGAATATGAAGGAGAGGTACAAGGAACAAATAAAACGCCATATCATGTAGCTATCAATACAAAACATCCAAAAAGTTCATCATGTGATTGTCCTTTTGCTAATGGAAATACTATATGCAAACATATGGTAGCTTTATTTTTCGCAGTTTCTCCAGAAGACTTAAAAGATTATGAAGACTGGTCAGAAAATGATTATGAAGATGAATACGAAGAATATGAGGAAGATTATTATGATGACTACACTGAATATGATAGATATGGAAATTATAATAGATATAAAAGTGATTTTGTAAAACCAATATTTTTTGACGAAATATTATCAAATTTTGTAAATAATTTGTCAGAAGAAAAAGCAAAAACTATTTTAATCGAAGAACTTAAGAAGAACGAAGAATATACATTTAATAATTATTTAAAAGAAGAATTTCAAAAATACAGTTCAGATAAAAACAATATACATGGAATACTAGATAAAATTAATAAGAATTTTTATAAATTATCACATGATTATGATTATAATAATAAAGATTATACAATTGATCTATTATCAAAAAATGAAAAAGAAAAAATTTCAAATATATATGATACAACTAAAGAAATGAAAGCTAATATAGATAAAGTAATTTTAAATCCTGAAATAGCAACATACAACAATTATAAATGGATTGCAACATTTTATAAAGATAAAAATACTAAAAATGATATAGAAATATATACTAAAAAATTAGAAACATTTTTTGATACATTAAAACATTATAGTATAAAAAATACAATTCCAAAATCAAATGTGTTAATTACAATATATTTGCTAAATGATTATAATTTACAAGAAATATCAAAATCACTAGTTAAAAATTGCAAATATACGGAATATGTTGATTATATAATAGAGAATTCAAAAGATTGTAATCAATTATATAAATATTTTAATAAAGTACTAGAAAAGGAAAAATATCTAAATAATGAATACATTGGAAAAATATATTATCATTTTTATTTAAGACTATTAGATGATGAAATATACAACCAATATTGTTATTATGATTTTTTATATAACAAAGATATAAGTAATTTGATGTCTTTAAAAAATACAGATAGATTTGATTATTATATAAATAAAATGATTACTAGTACGAAAGATGTAATTACACTAGAAAAAATATATATTTTTTTAGATAATAAGGAAGAATTATTTAAGTTATTATGTAGCAAAGATAACGAATATAGACTGATGGCAAATATTGAAGTTTTAAAAGACAACTATAATAATCAGTTGTTAAAATATTTTAAAGACCGTTTTTATGAAGTAGTGGCGACAGAAAAGAGTAGAGACAATTATAAAAAAGCTGCAACTTATATTGGAGCGCTAAATAAGCTTAATGATGGAGTAAAAATAGTAAATGGATTCATAAGTGAACTTAAAGATTCAGAATATTCAAAGAGGATAGCTCTATTCGATGAAATAGATAAGGTCATAATTAATAAATAAAAAATATCGCTTTTCTAAAAAAATATCGTTTATAAGCGATATTTTTTAGAAAAGCGATTGTAAAATAAATAGAAAAATGGTAATATAATAAAAAAGTTATATTATGGAGGTATGTAATTTGAAAGTAAGTGATTATGAAAAAGCTGAAACAAGCATATTGATTATAAAGTATCATTAGAAGTTAACAAACCCAAAAGTTGGTTAAAATCTGTTTCAGCATTTGCAAACACAAAAGGTGGAATTATATTATTTGGAGTAGATGATAAAACACATGAATTAAAGGGATTAAATGATATTCAAGAAGCATCAGAGAAAATAACAGAAATTATTAATTCTAAAATCTTACCATTACCAAGATATGAAATAAATACATTTATTGAAGAAAAAAAAGATTTTTTAGAACTAAAAATAGGAGATGGACCTTCTACACCTTATTATTTAGTAGCAGATGGAAGAAAAGAAGCATTTATTCGTTCTGGAAATCAAAGTATACCTGCACCAGAGCATATATTAAATAATTTGATATTAAAGGGAAAGAATTTAACATTTGATGCTCTACCTACTGATTATAAAATTAGTGATTTAAGTTTCACATTACTTTCTGCTACCATAAAAGAGAAAACAAATAAAAAATTTGACGAAAATAAGGATTACTTATCTTTAGGTTTAGCAAATGAAGAAAAAGAAATAACAAATGCAGGTCTATTATTAAGTGACCAAAATCCGTTGAAACAATCTAAAATTGTATGTACTAGGTGGAAAGGATTAAGTAAAGGTATAATATCAGAAGATGCTATAGATGATAAAGAATATAGTGGAAGTATAATAGCATTATTAGAAAATGCAGATTCATTTATAAAAAATAATTCTAAGAAATCTTGGAAAGTTATTGGAATGGAAAGAAAAGAATTAGAAGATTATCCTATAACAGCTCGTAGGGAAGCAATAGTAAATGCATTAATCCACAGAGACTATCAAATATTAGGTGCAGAAATTCACATAGATATGTTTGATGATAGATTAGAGATTACTTCACCAGGAGGAATGTTTGATGGAAGCATTATTCAAAATTTGGAAATAAAAAATATTCCATCGATGCGAAGAAATATTATAATTGCTGATGTATTCAGTAGATTACATTATATGGATCGTAGAGGCAGTGGATTAAGTAGAATTTTGGAAAGTTACAATGATTCTATCCAAAAACCAAAATTCATTTCAGACTTTTTATCTTTTACTGTAATATTTCCAAATAAGGGATATTATAAAAATGAGGTAAAAGAAGAAAAAAATATAGTAAGTGATGAAGAACTGTTTTTAATTCAACTATACAAAAATTTGCAAAATGGAAAAAACATAAAAAACACTACAATAAGTCAAATAAAAAGTATTTTTAATGAATTTAGATATGATAAAAGTTTTACAAGGGAAGATATAAAAAGAATTTTAAATGTTAAAGATACTAGAACTACTAATATCATTTCTATGCTTTTAGATTGCGATTTTATAGTAAAAGAAAATGGGGCAAAATATAAATTTCAAAAGGAGATAAAAAAATAACGGTTATAAGCGACATTTTTAATAAAAATATCGCTTTAAAAATAAAACTAAGAAGGAAAATATATGAATCAGAAAAATAATAAATTTAAAATAATATTAGGAATTATATTAATATTAGCCATAATCATTTGTTTTTTTATAGTTGAAAATTGCAATAATAATAAAAAATATACAGATGTTAATATAGATAGTTCAAAGTTAAACATATTTTACTTTAATGTAGGGCAAGCAGATTGTACATTAGTAACGATTAATAATAAAAACTTATTAATAGATGCTGGTAACAAAAGTGATGGAGAATATATAGTAGAATTTTTAAAGAAGAAGAAACTAAATAATATAGACTATTTCATAATTACACATGGGGATATGGATCATAGAGGTGGAGCAGAAATTATTT
>CANOGC010000117.1 GCA_947565445.1 uncultured Clostridium sp.
TACTAATTTGTTTAGTAATTTTGCTTGTTTTCCAGCTGCCCTACGTACTCCTGCTGCATCATACATAACAACAAATGCAAAAATAATTGCTACTGCAAATATTGGTGATGTAATTCCTTCATTTTTTCCTACTAGAGTCGCAAGTGATGTTACAACTGCTGAATGAGAACTTGGCATCCCACCTGCTCCTAATATTCGTTTAAAATTAAATTTCTTTGTTTTTACTAAATCATAAATTACCTTAAATGTTTGAATTCCCATCCACATTAGTATTGGAACATATAAGTATTTAAAATCTGTAATGTTCATGTCTTATCCCCTTTATTCTATTATTCTGCATTGAAGTTCTCTTCTGTAACATCATCTTCATTTTTAATTAGAATAGATATTCTTTTTTCTGCATCTTCTAATATTTTATTACATGTTTTTGATAGTTTCATCCCTTCTTCAAACTTAGTTACAGATTGATCTAAATTTAAGTCACCTTTTTCTAATTGGCTTGCTATTTGTTCTAATTCCTTCATTGCATCTTCAAAACTTATTGTATTCTTTTCTTGCAAAATCATTCACTCCTATCTAATTTTTTTAAACTACATTATTTTTGCATTTTTTGTTCCATCTATAAATCTTAATTCTATTTCATCATCTTTTTCTATATCATTTACAGATTTTATAATAATTCCTTCTTTCTGAGTAATTACATAACCTCTTGTTAATGTTTTTAATGGACTTAATGCATCTAATTTTGAAATAGCGCTAACCATTACATTTTTACTGTCTTTATATCGATTTATAATACTATTTTGCATATTTTTAACAACCATATCTAAACGAATAATTTTCTCATTAATTTCTTGTAATGGTTCTTTAAATACTCTTCTTGCCATACATTTTTCATATTGTAAACGCATTAGCTCTACTTTTTTCTTTAAAGCTAGTTTATACCTTGTTTTATAGTTTTCAAGTTTTAATGATAGCTCACTTGTATCTGCTACTGCAAGTTCTGCTGCAGCAGATGGTGTTGGTGCTCTTAAATCTGCTACAAAATCTGAGATTGAAAAGTCTGTTTCATGTCCTACTGCTGAAATAATAGGTATATTTGATTCATAAATTGCTCTTGCTACTATCTCTTCATTAAATGGCCATAGGTCTTCTAATGAGCCCCCTCCTCTTGCTAAAATTAAGACATCTGCTAATTTTTTGTCATTCATAAACTTAATTGCATCAGCAATTTTTTCTCCTGCTCCTTCTCCTTGTACTGGTACAGGAAATAACCTTATATATACGTTTGGATTTCTTCTTGTGCTTACATTTATAATGTCCCTAATTACAGAACCTGTTTGAGATGTAAGTACTCCTACAATGCGAGGCATAAATGGTAGTTTCTTTTTATGTTCCATAGAAAATAAGCCTTCTAACTCTAGCTTTTTCTTTAGTTCTTCATATGCTTTATATAAACTTCCCATTCCTTCTTCTTGCATTGCTTTACAATATATTTGGTATACTCCATCACGTTCAAATACACTTACTGTACCAAATACCATAACTTTCATTCCATCTTTTGGAGTAAATTTTAGGTTATCTGTAAATGATTTAAACATGATACATTTTATAAGAGAATTATCATCTTTTAGAGTAAAATATAAATGTCCTGTGTAATGATGCTTAAAATTTGAAATTTCTCCTTTTACTAGGACATTGTTTAAATATTCATCTTTCGCTACTTTATCTTTTATATATTTATTTAAATCTGTAACTGAAATTGGTTCAATTTCCATAATATTCCCCTTTTAGTTTTCATTTTGTAGATCATTTTTTACAATACTTGCTAGAACTCCATTAACAAATGATGCACTGTTATCTTCCCCATATTTTTTAGCAAGTTCAACAGCTTCGTTTATTACTACTTTAAATGGTATTTTTTTATATAGCATTTCATATATAGCAAGTTTTAAAAGAGCAATATCTATTTTAGAAATTCTTTCTAATTTCCAATTTGTTTTTAAGTTAGATGAAATTTTTTCAGTGATTTCTTCTTTGTTCTTCTCTACTCCTGCCCATACATCTTTTATATATTCTTTGGTCTTTTCATCATTTATTTCATTACTTTCAAAATATAAATCAATTTGCTCTTCTTCATTTTCTTTTTGTATTTCTATACTATATAACAACTTAAAAGCTTGTTCTCTTGCTTCTGTTCGGTTCATATTTATTTTCCCCTTTTTAGATTTTAAATTCTATCTATTAAATTTTTTAGTTTTTCTTTTACTTCATATTTGTTTCTTTGTACATAGTTTCCTACAAACATACCAATTACTACTAATATAATTCCTACAATTAATTCGTAAAGGCGTGTAAATAATATTATTAACGCTATAACTCCACCAATAATTGCTCCTGCATATTCACTTAAAAATTTTTTAAATCCATCCATATTGCTAATCCTCCTTATCTACTACCCCTTCTTTTTTAGGAGCAATATTTCTTACTTTAATATTTACTTCTTTAATATCAATATCGATTGATTGTTTAATAACTTCTTTTATTTTTACTTGTAATTTGTTTGATAAGTCTTTTATTATTGCTTCTTCTTCTACAAATAGAGTAACATCAATACTTATATTATTATCACTTGTTAGTACTACTTTTGATGTAACATTTTGTGTATTTTCAAATTCTTTTACTACACTACTTACCAAATTTTGAATTGTATCTCTAGAAATTAGTAATTTTCCGTTGTCATTTTCTATTAAGATTCCATTGTCCATACTTTTATCCTTGTCCTTTTTTGAATCTGTTGAAAAGAATATACCTTTTATGCTAAGTATAATAAGTACTACTAAAACTCCTAAAGTGATATTACTAGCCATTTGGTTGTTTAACAGGTTATTTGCATATATATTGATAATGTCTAATTTAATCCATCCAAATAATATAAAACAAAGTAATGCTGATACAATTAGCATAATGCTAGAAAATAGTACTAATATTATTTTGTCTAATACTTTCATTTATACTCCCCCTAAGTTTAATTGTATTTTGAATAGTCACATATATGTGACTATTCATTTATTGGTTTTCTTTTGTTTCTTGTTCTGTAACTTCTTGTGCCTTATCTGTACTTACTCCTTGTACATGAACATTTACTTCTAGTACTTTTAATCCTGTCATTGTTTCAACTGCTTTTTTTACTCTATTTTGAATTTCAAAAGCAACATCTGGAATTCTTGTTCCATATTCTACAATGATATTAACATCAATTTTTGTTTCTTTTTCTCCTACTTCTACTTTAATTCCTTTTGATAAATTCTTTTTACCACTTAATACTTCACTAATTCCTCCTGCAAATCCTCCTGCCATTCCAGCAACACCTGGAACCTCAGATACAGCTACACCTGCAATAACAGAAACAACATCATCAGATATTCTTATTCCATTATTTCCTTCTGTTTCTAATGAAACCTCATTTACTTGAACTTCTTCTTTTACTTCATTTTCCATATTTTTTTCCTCCTTATATATAAATACTTTATGATTTTTTGTGTTCTAAACCACAAAAAAATTGATATACTTTGGTTGCTTTCCATAGTATATCAATTTTTATCAAATTTTACAATATTTTTATAAAATATTCATAATTTTAT
>CANOGC010000118.1 GCA_947565445.1 uncultured Clostridium sp.
AATTTTCTAATCAGTAACGACAACACCCATACTACGTGCTGTCCCTGCTACCATACTCATAGCTGCTTCTATTGATGCAGCATTTAAGTCTTCCATTTTTGTTTCTGCAATTTGTTTTACTTGTTCCTTTGTTATTTTTGCAACTTTATCTTTATTTGGTTTTCCAGAACCTTTTTCAATTTTTAATGCTTTTTTAATTAATACAGCAACTGGTGGAACTTTTGTAATAAATTCAAAAGATTTATCTTTATAAACTGTAATTACAACTGGTATAATCATTCCTGGTTGGTTTGCTGTTCTATCATTAAATTCTTTTACAAATTGCATAATATTAACACCACTTGAACCTAAAGCTGGTCCTACTGGTGGAGCTGGAGTTGCTTTTCCTGCTTCAATTTGTAATTTAATTACATTTGAAATTTCTTTCTCTGCCATCTTTTTCACCTACCTTCAAATCGAACTTTTATATTATTAAAATTAAAAACTTTTATAATATATATAAATCTATTAAACAAATCAAAAACGAGTATAACAAGGCAGTCGAGCTAAAAAACCGTAGGCGTACATCGGTACGTCGAGGATTTTTTATGCGATGACTAACGCAGTTAGACGACGTTTTTCATTTGTTTAAACTACTTTTTGGACTTGAGAAAATTCCAACTCAACTGGTGTTTCTCTTCCAAACATAGATATTAACACTTTTACTTTATGTTTTTCTTTGTTAATTTCTTGAACAACACCAATAAAATCAATAAGTGGTCCATTAATTACTTTAACAGAATCATTAACATCGTAATCTACATCTATTGGTGTTTCATCAAATCCCATATTACGTATTTCTTCATCTGTAAGTGGTATAGGGTCTGAACCAGAACCAACAAATCCTGTTACCCCTCTTGTATTTCTTACAATGTACCATGTTTCTTCTGTTACTATCATTTTTATTAAAACATAACCTGGAAAAACTTTTTTTAAATTTGTTTTTCTTTTTCCGTCTTTTATTTCAATTTGTTCTTCCATTGGAACAATAATTTCAAAGAAATATTCTTCAAGTTCTCTATTTTTAATTGTCTTTTCAAGGTCTGTTTTTACTTTATTTTCATATCCAGAATAAGTATGTACAACATACCATCTAGCTTCTGTATTTTCTTCTTGAGACATATTGTTAAAAGCCTCCTTATTTAAACAACTTTTTTAAGTTTCTGAAACAGTGTTTTCTTCTGTAGTATTTGTATCAGTTGTATTAGAATCTGTAGAGTTATCTACAATATTTTCATCTAACACATTACCTTCTTCTTTACTAACAATGCTTTTTAGTTTATCTACTCCATGTGTATTTAATGTTTCAAAAGTTAAGTCTAGCATAAATACAATTAATGCTGTAATTAGCACAATTGTAATAACTGCAGTAGTATTATTTATTACCTGCTTTGGTGTTGGCCAAATAACTTTTTTAAGTTCTGCTTTGAAATCTTTAAAAAAATGTTTCTTTTCTTTTTTTTCTTTTTCTACTTTCGCCATTTTATTCCTCCTAAAAATAGCCTTGTCTATTTTGTTTCTTTATGTGTTGTACGTGTTTTACAGAATTTACAATACTTTACAATCTCTAATCTGTCTGTATTGTTTCTTTTATTTTTTGAAGTTACATAGTTTCTTCTTTTACATTCTGTACATTCTAATGTTATATGTTCTCTTGGTCCTTTTGCAGCCATTTAAATACACCTCCGTAATCTTTTAGCTTCCTTTTTAAACGATGTGAGCATATGTCTTAAACAATATGCTAGAATACTATATCACATACACATAAAAAAGTCAAGAAAAACCTCATTTTTTCCTTGACTTTTTTGCATTTTTTTTCTTTTCTACTGAAAATCCAAATTTTCCTATCTTTTTATTTAAATTATAGTAGCCACCATTTGCATATGTAATTAAATTACATTTACTAATATCAAATGCACCTTTTTCATCTATGTATTTTTCGTCTGCATTAATACATAATACTTCTGCAATAAACATATGATGACTTCCAAATTCTTTTATTTCTTTTACTTTGCATTCAACAGATACAGGACTTTCTTTTATTAATGGACATTTAACAAATTTTGCTTTTTCTTTTGTTAAATGCATCTTTTCAAATTTGTCTACATCTTTTCCAGACTTTACTCCGACACCAATCAGTTGCATATGTTAATTTTTCTGTTGTAAGATTTATAACAAATTCGCCCTGCTCTTTTATTAAACCATATGAATATCTAGTAGGTCTAACACTAATATATACCATTGCTGGATTAGTATTTATGATACCTGTCCATGCAACCGTAATAATATTAGATTTTTCCATCGTTCCACAAGATACCATAACTGCTGGTATTGGATAAAGAAAAGTGCCTGATTTCCACATTACTTTACTCATATTCTTAAACTTCCTTTATTTTATCTTTCTCCTAATTCTTCTGGCTTTGGTATTGGATGCTCTTTTTGGGCTTTCTCTTTTATTTGTTTTAATATTTCTTTTGTGTCTGGACTTTTAGACATATTTTGCATTGCTTCTTTCAAACTGCTTATTTTTCCTTTTCCTAATTCTGTAGTTTTTTCTTCACTACCCTGTTGTTTTCGTGATTTTTTGGCTTGCGCATCTTCCTCTAACATAGTCATTAATTCATCATAATGCTTTCTTGCATTTTCATTTGCAAGAGCTCTATACGCATCATCTAGAATTTCAGCATCAAAAAAATTTTCATATTCTTTAATTCTCTTCATAGCTTCATCATATTTTTCTTTCACTAGTTCATCTGTTATTTTTCCTTGTTTTTTTTGCATACTTAAATTTAAAATTCTATAATAATCAATCATTTTAATTTCCTTTCACTTTATAATAATAAATTATATCACATAACACTCTAAAAGTAAATAAAATCGATACATTAAAGGTTTATTAAAAAACTTCTAATGTATCGATTTTAAAATAAATAAAAAAAACCTGGCGACAACCTATCTTACCAGCAGGGTAACCCACAAGTATTGTCGGCACAATAGAGCTTAACTTCTGTGTTCGGTATGGGTACAGGTGTTTCCTCTATGTTATCATCACCAGAAAATTTTAGCTGTTAAAGCTTCGCTTGTTACAGATAAATTTGGTAACGCGTTAGCGTTAGCTTCTTTAATCTTAACTGCTTCTGCCTTAGCACACTCAAAAATACATAGATATATACTTGTATCCCTTCCAAACTAGCTCCTAACTCATATATATTCTTATGGTTAAGCCCTCGATTTATTAGTATTGGTCAGCTTAATGCATTACTGCACTTACACCTCCAACCTATCTCCACATAGTCTTTATGGAATCTTACTACCTTACGGTATGGGAAATCTTATCTTAGGGTGGGCTTCACACTTAGATGCTTTCAGCGTTTATCCCATCCATACTTAGCTACTCAGCCGTGCCACTGGTGTGACAACTGATTCACCATCGGTATGTCCATCCTGGTCCTCTCGTACTAAGGACAGCTCCCTTCAAATATCCTCCGCCTGCGACAGATAAGGACCGAACTGTCTCACGACGTTCTGAACCCAGCTCGCG
>CANOGC010000119.1 GCA_947565445.1 uncultured Clostridium sp.
AAGACTACATAACAAGCCAAAGCCCAAAAGATATACGTAACCTTATGCAGTAAATCAAGCTAGTAAAAGAGGAAAGTTAAATAGATAATATAACATTTGAAATAAAACAGAAATAAACCTGTAACAAATTTGTAATAAAATGTTGAAAAAATAAAAAAAATGTAGTATAATAATAGTATTGTAAACATAAATTGTAAAAAATAAGATTTTATAAATAAAAATAGGAGGTTATTTATGAATAGTTTTATTCAAAAACAAAAAAGCAAAATAATTATGCTTGCAATCATAATTATACTTACGATTAGTGGAATTCCACTTTTTTCGTTAGCAAATAATGCAGTAGCACCAGTTGTTACTGTTAATCAAAGGGGAAGAATTAAAGCAGGAACAGAGATATCTTATACTATTAAAGACGATTCTGATATAAATTTAATTTATTATGCGTGGGATCGTAATATGGGAGGTGAAATAAAATTTATACAACCAAAAGATTTTACATATACAGCACCTAGTACCACATTTACTATGAAAGTACCTTTTAACAGTGATGACTTAGGAATACACGAATTTAGTATTGCGGCAAGAAACAGTAATGGAAAAATAAGTGCTTGGCTAGACATACCATATTATGTAGTAAATGAAGATGTAGCAGACAGTTATGTAGACAATAATGAACCTACATTTATTATTAATACTACAAATGGAGACTACATCCCTTCAAGAAGCGAAGTAGAACCAGGAGACAAAACAAAAGTAGGTATGAAAGACGATAATGGAATATATCTATTAAGATATAAATGGGTTGATAATGTAGAAGCAAGCTATGTTGAAGGCAGTACAGTTGTATATAACCCTGGAAATGAATATACTTTTACAGTACCAGAAGAAATAGGAAATAAATACTTACAATATTGTTGTGAAGATAGTTATGGTAATGTATCAGATGGAGTATGGTCTTTATATAACATAAGAGATATAGAAGCTCCAACAATAGAATTAGTTGGAGATAATGACATTGACGTACCATTAAATAGTGTATATAATGACCCAGGTGCAAACTGGACAGATAATGACCCAAAAGCAAGTTCAGGACATGTAAAAGCAGAAGTATCATTAGATACAAGCAAAATAGGTCCACAAATATTAAAATATACATATACAGATTCAGGAAGAAATACAGCAACAGTAGAAAGAAGAGTAACAGTAGTAGGAACAGAACCAATATATGAATTAACACTTCCAACTAAAACAGAATATAGAGTTGGAGACGAAATTGATATAGCAGGGGCACAAATAAAGGTTACAGATATAAGAGGAAATGAAAGTTATGTAGATGTAGAAAAAACTATGTTTAAGAATTTTTCAACTACTACAGGAGGAAATAAAACAGCAACATTTGAATATGAAGGAGCAACAGTAGATTACATATATAATGTTACTGACTTTGTTTCAAAAATAGAAATAGGAACTTCACCAGAAACTACATATACATATGGAGAAACACTTGATTTAACAGATGCAACAATCAAAGTAATAATGGCATCAAAAGAAGAAGAAGTGGTTAATTTAGTAAACAGTATGATTACAAAATATGATAAAACAAAAATAGGAAATCAAGAAGTTGAAGTAACATATAAAGATAAAGAAGAAAATAATCATACAACAAAATTTGTAATAACTATTAATAGAAGACCAATAACAATAGACATAAATGATAAAACAAGTGTATATGGAGAACAATTAAAAGAATTAACATATGGGCCACTTGCTAAGGATGCATTAGTATTTGAAGATAAAGAGTCAGATTTAAATATTGACTTACAAAAAGCAGAAGGAATAGATGCAGATGAATATGAAATTACAGGTACATATAGTAATGAAAAATATTATATAACATTTAATAAAGGAACATATACAATTACACAAGCACCTGCAATAAATGTACCAGAAATAGAAGAATTAGAAGCAATATATGGAGATAAACTATTTGATTTTGAAGAAGATTTGCCAGAAACATGCAAATTTGATAGAACTAAATATGATGAAAATACAACAGTAGGAAATGCAACAGTAGGAACAAAAGGAAATGAATTTACAGCGATATATACACCAACAGATACAAACTATGCATCAGCAGAAGTAAAAGTAGTAATTAATGTAGGACAAGCACCTGCAACAGATGTACCAACAATAAATTCAATAAATGCAACATATGGAGATAAATTATTTAGTTTAGAAAAGGGCTTACCAGAAAATTGTGAATTTAATAGAACTAAATATGATGAAAATACAACAGTAGGAGATGCAACAGAAGGAAAAGAAGGAAACAAATTTACAGTAATATATACACCAACAGATACTAACTATGCAATAGCAGAGATGGAAGTAACAGTAAATGTAGCAAAAGCTACACCAACATATGTACCAACAATATCAGTATTAAGTGCAACATATGGAGATAAACTATTTAGTTTAGAAGAAAAATTACCAGAAAATTGTAAATTTGATAGAACAAAATATGATAATAATACGGAAGTAGGAGAAGTAACAGTAGGAACAACAGGAAATAAATTTACAGTAATATATACACCAGAAGACTCAAACTATAGATCAGTAGAAATAGAAGTAATAATTAATGTAGCACAAGAAGTAGCACCAGATGTACCAACAATAAATCCAATAAATGCAACATATGGAGACAAATTATTTAGTTTAGAAAAAGGATTACCAGAAAATTGTAAATTTGATAGAACTAAGTACAATGAAAATACAACAGTAGGAGATGCAACAGTAGGAGGAGAAGGAAACAAATTTACAGTAATATATACATCAGAAGACTCAAACTATGCACCAGCAGAAATAGAAGTAGTGGTTAATGTAGCAAAAGCTACATTAACAGATATACCAGAATTAAAAGAAGTAAATGCAAAATATGGAGATCTTTTATCAAAAATTGATTTAGGTGAAGGATTTAGTTTTGATGCACTTAAAAGTGATGCAAACGCTACAGTAGGAAATGTTGGAAAAAATAAATTTACAGTAACTTATACACCAACAAATACAAACTTTGAAATTGTGCCAAATTTAGAAGTAGTAATAAATGTAGCACAAAAAGAAATAACAGGAGCTGAAATAACAACAGATATTGCATCAGGAGATAGAGTGGCATATGATGGAAATGAAAAAGAAGTAAAAGTAACAAAAGTAACAATAAATGAAGAAGGAAAAACAACAGAATTAGCAAAAGACGATTATACAACATTAATTCAATATGCTCTAAAGAAAGAAGATGGAACATATGAAGACTATACAGAGCAAAAACCAGTAGCCATAGGAACATATAAAGTAAGAATAACAGTAACAGGAGCTGGAAATTATACAAAAACAGCATCAAAAGTAATATCATATGTAATAACACAAAAAGCAATAACAGGAGCTGAAATAACAACAGATATTGCATCAGGAGATAGAGTGGCATAT
>CANOGC010000120.1 GCA_947565445.1 uncultured Clostridium sp.
GCTTTTTTTCTATTCCCGCACTTGAATTAAAAAGTGTCGTTATAGTATATAACACTATTCTGTTTTTTATAACTAAATCTAGGTTATTAAATTTTTTTAAGTCTAGTATTATTTCTGTTTCTGATTTGTTTATAAAAATTTCGTTATAGTATTTCTTTGTTAGGTTTTCTATGTATTTGTCCTCGTTTGATATTATTTCAGACATTCGTGCTAAGGATTCTATAATGTTTGGGTTAAATTCTTCTTTTAAATACGGAATTAGCTTGTTTCTTATTTTGTTTCTTGTGTATATATTTTCAAAGTTTGTTTTGTCTATTTTAGGTTCTAGTCTTTTTTCCTTGCAATACTCATCTATTTCTTGTTTTTCGCATTCTATTAATGGTCGTATGTATTTATTTTCTCTTTTAGGTTCTATTCCTTTTAAACCCGAAAGCCCTGTTCCCCTAAGTAAGTTCATAAGTACTGTTTCACTTAAATCGTTTTTTGTATGTGCTGTTGCAATTTTGTTTGCGTTTTGCTGTTTTAGTATTTCATTAAAGAATTCATATCTTACTTTTCTTCCCATTTCTTCTGTTCCAATTTTTTGTTTTTTGGCTATGTCTATAATTTGTTCTCTTTTTACAAAGAATGGAATATTATGTATTTTACACATATTTTCTACATATTGCTCATCTTCGTCTGCTTCTTCTCGAATTTTGTGGTTTATATGGCATACTACAAATGTAAATTTTATTTGTTTTTGTAGTTCTAAAAATATATGGAATAGACAAGTAGAGTCAGGTCCCCCTGACACTCCTAATACTATATGATCATTTTTTTCTATTAAATGATATTTATTAATTGTTTCTAATACTTTTTCTTCTAACATCATGTCTTCCTTCTAATCTCTATATTTTTCAATATTAGTAAATTTTGTGTAATTGCCTAGCCATAATAGTTCTACTGTTCCAGTTGAACCTGAACGATGTTTTGCAATTATTACTTCTGCTACATTTTTCTTTTCGCTTTCTTCGTTATAGTAGTCATCTCTATATAAAAACATTACTATATCTGCATCTTGCTCTATTGCTCCAGATTCACGAAGGTCTGATAGCATTGGCCTATGGTCTGGACGTTGCTCTGGTGCTCTTGATAGTTGTGATAGTGCTATTACTGGTACATTGATTTCTTTTGCAAGTATTTTTAGTGAACGGCTTATTTCTGATATCTCTTGTTCACGACTTCCTCCTCTTTTACTACTTCCTTGTACTAATTGCAAGTAATCTATAACTACTAACCCTATATTTTTTTCTAATTTTAGTTTCCTACATTTTGCTCTAATTTCCATAACTGAAATTCCTGGTGTGTCATCAATATAGATTCCAGATTCTGAAAGTGGTCCTAATGAGCTTGCAAGTTTCATCCAGTCTTCATCGTCTATTTTTCCTGTTCTTACTTTGTTGCTATCTACCATTGCCTCACTACATAGGATTCTGTTTACCATTTGTTCTTTTGACATTTCTAAGCTAAATATTGCCACTGGCACGCCTGCACGTACTGCTGCATTTGATGCTATATTTAAAGCAAATGCTGATTTTCCCATTGCTGGACGTGCTGCAATTAGTACTAAATCTGATTCGTGTAGACCTGCTGTTTTATAGTCTAAGTCTGAAAAGCCTGTTGGTACACCTGTTATGTGTCCCTTTTGATTATATAATTTTTCTAATCCTGCAAATGTGTCTACTAATATATCTTTTATAGCTGCATATCCTTTTTGATTTTTTTTCTGCATTACATCAAATATCTTTTTTTCTGCTTGATCCATTATGTTTTCGACTTCTTCTGTTGGGTCATATCCTAAGGCTATTATTTGGTTTGCAGTTTGAATTAAGCTTCTTAACATTGATTTTTCTTCTACTATTTTTATGTATTTGTCTATGTTTGCTGTTGTTGGTGCCATGTCTGGAAGGCTTGCTAAATATTCTAACCCACCTACCGCTTCAAATTTACCAATTGATACTAGTTCTGCTTTTAGTGTGATGATATCTATTGGTTCTGCACGGTTATATAGGTTTAAGATTGCTCCATATATTGATTTGTTGTCTTCACGGTAGAAGTCTTCTTCTTTTAATACTTCTATAACTGATGTAACTGCTTCTTTGTCTGTTAGCATGCTCCCTAGTACAGCTTGTTCTGCTTCTATATCGCTTGGTGGTATTTTTCCTAATTCCATATTTTCTCCTTATATAATTCTCCTTACGCAGACGAGCGATGCTCGCCCCTACGCTTTTTGTTATATTTTAGTAGCTCTCTAAATAAATAGCCCCTACATTGATATTACGTTTACTTTTAGTTTTGCATTTATACCGTCATATAGTTTAATTTCTATATTGAATGTTCCTAAGTTTTTTATTGGTTCTTGTAAATTTATTTTCTTTTTATCTACTTTTATTTTGTATTGTTTTTCTAAGTTTTCTGCAATTTCTTTTGCTGTAATACTTCCAAATACTTTTCCGTTTTCTCCTGATTTTACTGGTAATTTTAGTAATATGCCTTCTATTTTTTTTGCAGTTTCTTTTGCAGATTCTCTTTCTAATTCTTTTCTATGTTCTTCTGATGTTTTTTTAGATTGCAAGTTTGTTAAATTTCCTTTATCTGCAGGAACTGCTAAGTTCTTTGGAAATAGGTAGTTTCTTGCATATCCATCATTTGCATTTATTATTTGATCCTTTTTTCCTACTCCTTTTATATCTTCTTTTAAGATTACTTTCATATATGTCCACTCTCCTTTTTTCTTGTATAATAGTTTATCGCAAATTCGAGTATTTTTCAAGGTTTTTATGTAAATTTTATAAGAACCTGAGCCATCTCACAGGCAAAGCCTGTGGGTGAGATACTTAAGAAACCTTGTTGCTTTCGCAATAAAGAAGATGTAGTAATATAAAATGTTTATAATTTTATTTTACTACATCTTCACAATTATTTTACTAAATAATTTTCATATATATAAATATCTACAGTTGATGTAATATTTCCATTTTCATCTACTACTGCTATATTACTATTTTGTATATTCCATTTATACTGATTTTTAGATATACCTTCAGTAACTACTTTTATTTGTGCTGTACTATCAATATTTATATTTTCTTGGTTCGTTATTCCAATCATTATTTCTTCTTTAGCTAAAGTTAATTCTGTTATTGAATTTTCTACTTGTTCCCCACCTAAATTCGTTGTAATTTTAGGTACACTTCTATCTATTTCAAATTGCCATTTTCCTACTGTAACTATGTTTCCGTTTACTGTCATTTGCTTTTTGGTTAAATGACTGTCTATATGTGTTGTTTCTCTCTGGTTGCAGTATTATTTGAATGTTGTTTATCGCTTGTAGC
>CANOGC010000121.1 GCA_947565445.1 uncultured Clostridium sp.
TCGTTTGTCAGCAATAGTGAGAAATTAAAAGGAAATGCAAACATCAGCATTTCCTTTATCATTTATTGAGCATTTACTAATCTATATAAACTTGTTTTAGATATGCCAGTAGCATTTATTATATCATTTATAGAATAATCATTTGAGTTATACATTTGTAAAATTGTATCTTTCTTTTCTTGGTACTTGTTAGGGCGACCAAGTTTAGCACCACGATTTTTGGCACTTTCTAAACCTTGTTTTGTCCTATCGGAAATCAAATCTCTTTCAAATTGTGAAAGACCAGCAAATATAGTAAATAGTAACTTGCCTTGTGGTGTGGTTGTATCTAGCCAACTTTCCTTTAATGATTTAATTTCAGCACCTTTACTATGTATTGTTTCTACTATTTCAAACAAATCTTTAGTACTACGAGATAACCTTGTTAAATCAGCAACTATAACTATGTCGCCCTCTCTTAACATATCAAGCATTTTATTCAATTCTTGTCTTTCCCTTTTAGTACCAGTAATTTTCTCTTCAAATATTCTTTCTACACCATATTCATTAAGCAAATCAGTTTGCCTATCTAGTTTTTGATTTTGGGTTGATACCCTTTTATAACCGATTAACATAATTTCCTACCCCCTTGGACTGAAGTGTACCAAAAAGGAGTACCAGTTGTCAAGCATTTTGGTAATAATTTTTGAAACTTTTTTAAAATAATTATAATTAAGGTTGAATATGTTTAAACATCAATAGTTTCAGCACTTACAAGGTTAAATGTTGAATATTATAATTATTTAAGTATTATAATTGACCGTTTATGGGAAATAATTATAATATATAATAGTAGGAAAAATATTTTAAAATTTTTTTAAAAAAGGTATTGCATTTTATAAAAAAGGTGATATAATAAATTATATATCAAGATTAAAAATTAAAATATGTACAGTATATGCCATTGGTTGCATAGAGTACAGAATAAGAATACAATTTAGTAACAAATATAAATTTGTAAGGTAACCATTGGGTTTTCAGTTTAAAAGATTGAAGACCTTTTTGTGTTGCCTTTTTATTTTGCATAATACTATTGCATATTTGAAATCAAGTTATAAGTAAGCCTAAAAAACTTATGACAATGCCTTTAAATTAAGGAATTGCAGTACATTGACAATTATATACAAAACCATTAAGCATATTTACTATTAGTTGATATGGCAATCAGCAGAATTAGAATAATAGTAAATACATTTACCTAGCCATAGTTTGAGTGGAAATTTATTTTTAGTAATATTATTATTTTTAATAAGTAAGACATCGCACACATTGGGGGCAACTGGGCAGATAGCCGAGAGGTGGAATTCCTATGATATTGTGCCAGCAATAGTTTAGTGGTTATTTTACTACTTGAGAATACTCCGATGTTATCAATAATTTAAGGACAATGTATATGTCTTGTGGTTATTGAATAGATTTATAACAAAGAGGTGTATTCAAAATGGACACAATAGAATGTAAAAATATATTTCTTTCCAATAGTGAAGCAGAAAGAGAACAAGCATTTAATGAGATATGGCAAAGAATAGTAAACTTAATAGTAAATAAATAAATTTAAGGAAAGCAATTTACAAGAACCAATGTTTTGTTATATACTAGGACAAAATATTGGTTTATTTTATTGTTTTCTTTAAAGGAGGAAATATATAAAATGAACGAAACAAAGCCAAAGGTGGCAATATATTGTAGACTATCGCAAGAAGATAGAAATAAGAAAAACAAGGAGGACGATAGCGAGAGTATCAAAAATCAAAAAATAATGTTACAAGAATATGCAAAAGACCAGGATTGGGAAATACAAGGTATTTATAGTGATGATGACTATACTGGAACAGATAGAAACAGACCAGCATTTAATGAAGTTTTAAAACTTGCAGAATGCAGAGAAATAGATATCATTTTATGTAAGAGCCAAAGTAGGTTTGCAAGGGAACTTGAAATGGTAGAAAAATATATAAATGGTTTATTTCTTGAATGGGGTGTAAGATTTGTAAGCATTACAGACAACATAGATACAGCAGTTGAGGGAACTACACTAATGAGGCAAATGAACGGAATAATGGACGAAAGTTATGTTGAAAAACTATCAGCAACTATAAAATCAGCACTAAAAACTAAAAGAGTAAATGGAGAACATACTGGTGGTTTAGTATTATATGGTTATAAGAAAGACCCAGACCAAAAAGGACATTTAATTATTGACCCAGTTGCAGCAGAAGTTGTAAGAGAAGTATTTTCTTTATACAATCAAGGTATGGGAAAAACAGCAATAGCAAGAGAATTAAATAACAGAGGAATACCTAACCCTACCCAATATAAAGTTGAACAAGGTGTTGCATATAAGAAACCACCTAGTGAATTAGGTACACTATGGAAATATTTTTCAATAGATAATATGTTACATAATGAAATGTATATTCGGTAATATGGTGCAAGGTAAGTATGGTAGTGTATCATACAAGAGCAAAAAGAATAAACCTAAACCAAAAGCCAAATGGAATAGAGTTGAAGGAACACACGAAGCAATTATTGATAGAGATTTATGGAATAGTGTGCAAAGCAAAATCAATGCAAATTTCAAGCCTTTTGGTGGTGGTAAAATTGGAATATTTGCAAAGAAATGTAGATGTAAGCATTGTGGTTATACATTAAAAACAAGTAAATCACACGAAGATAGATATTTGCGATGCCCAACAAGGCAAGTAGATAAAAACAGTTGTGTAGGCAGTTTTGTGGCAGAAAACACAGTTAAAAAGGAAGTACTTAAAAAATTAAATGAATTGATAAAGCAATACTTAAATGTAGACCAGTTAGAAGAAAAAGTCATACTAAACCAATTTAGAAATGATAAAGAAAAGTTGCAGAAAGAAATTTCACAGTACCAAGCAAATATAGATAAAAAATCAAACACAATAAAAAATCTATATATTGATAAGGTAAATGGAATAATAAGTCAAGAACAGTTTATAGAATTTAATGAGGATTTCCAAAGAGAAAAACAAGGCATTGAAATACTATTAGCAAAGAAACAAGCAAAACTATTAGAACTTAACAACGAGCAAGAAGTATTAAAATCTAAAAGACAGATATTAGAACAATATGTCAATGTAACAGAACTTACAAGAGAAATGATTGAGGGTTTAATAGATTATATAGAGGTTGGAGCAAAAGACCCAATAACAAAGAAAAAAGAAATTAAAATACATTGGAAATTTTAATTGTGGTACTTTCAAAGGTGTAGCAGAACAAAAAGCAAGAGCAACTTATGAAAAATTAATT
>CANOGC010000122.1 GCA_947565445.1 uncultured Clostridium sp.
CCTTGTAATACATGTACTTCTACACTTGTTTGACCATCTGCTGCTGTTGAGAATACTTGTGATTTTTTAGTTGGGATTGTTGTATTTCTTTCGATCAATTTTGTAAATACTCCACCATATGTTTCAATACCTAATGATAATGGTGTTACATCAAGTAATACTAAGTCTTTAACATCTCCAGATAATACACCACCTTGAATTGCTGCTCCTATTGCAACACATTCATCTGGGTTAATTCCTTTATCTGGTTCTTTTCCTGTTAATCTTTTTACTATTTCTTGTACACAAGGTACTCTTGTAGATCCACCTACTAATAATATTTTATGAATATCACTTGCAGAAATTCCTGCATCTTTTAATGCTTGGTTAACAGGTCCTGCAGTAGATTCTACTAAATCATGAATTAATTCTTCAAATTTTGATCTTGTTAAAGTAATATCCATATGTTTTGGTCCTGATGCATCTGCTGTAATAAATGGTAAGTTAATATTTGTTTGTTGTACACCAGATAATTCTATTTTTGCTTTTTCTGCTGCTTCTTTTAAACGTTGCATTGCCATTTTATCTGTACTTAAATCTACACCTTGTTCTTTTTTGAATTCTGCTACTAAGTAATCAATAATTTTTTGGTCGAAATCATCTCCACCTAAATGGTTATTTCCACTTGTTGCTAAAACTTCAAATACGCCATCACCAATATCTAGAATTGAAACATCAAATGTTCCTCCTCCTAAATCATATACCATAATTTTTTGGTCTTGGTCTTCTTTATCCATTCCATATGCAAGAGAAGCTGCTGTTGGTTCATTAATAATTCTTAGTACTTCAAGCCCTGCTATTTTTCCTGCATCTTTTGTTGCTTGTCTTTGTGAATCACTAAAATATGCTGGTACTGTAATAACTGCTTGCTTTACTTCTGAGCCTAAGTAATTTTCAGCATCTTGTTTTAATTTTTGTAAAATCATTGCTGAAATTTCTTGTGGTGTAAATTCATCTCCTTCAATTTTTACTTTTTTATCTGTTCCCATACTTCTTTTAATAGATATAACTGTATTATCTGGATTAGTAACAGCTTGACGTTTTGCAATTTGACCTACTAATCTTTCTCCATTTTTTGAAAATGCTACAACAGATGGTGTTGTTCTATTTCCTTCTGCATTTGGTATAACAACTGGTTCTCCACCTTCCATAACTGAAACGCATGAATTTGTTGTTCCTAAATCAATTCCTATAATTTTTCCCATTTTAAATTCCTCCTTAATTATTTTTTATTTTTCTTGGGTTTCTTTTGTATTTTATATAATTTAAAATTAAAAACTTTATTATTTAGAACATTTTTCATAAGGGCACAGTGGTGTCTATCCTATGAAGTATTCCCATAAACGATGCCCCTACATCATTTCTCTAATTTGCAACCACGACCATTGAGTGTCTAATAACCTTACCACCTATTTTGTAGCCCTTTCTAAATTCTTCTTTTATTTCTTTTTCGCCTAGTGTATCATCTTGTACGCTGCTCACTGCTTCATGGTATTCTGGGTTAAATGTTTCTCCTATTGTTGGTATTTGTTGTACCCCTAAATTTGATAATGTATCTATAAGTTGTTTATGTACCATTTCTACTCCTTGTTTATAGCTTTCATCTTCTGTTTTTACTGATACCGCTTTTTCTAAGTTGTCTACTACTGGCAATATTGATGTAATTATATCTGATATTAAAGAATTGTAAAGTGTTTCTCTTTCTTTTGAACTTCTTTTTTTGAAGTTATCAAATTCTGCCATAAGACGTTTGTAACGGTCTGTCATTTCTTCTAATTCTTGTTTTGTAGAATCTTGTATGTTTTCTTCTTGTTGGTTTTCTAATATTTCTTCGTTCTCTTCCATTTTGTCCTCCTATTTTATAAATCTTTTTCTTTCATTTTTTTACTTATGTATTTCATAACAGAAATTACTTTTGAATAGTCCATTCTTTTAGGACCAATAATGCCTATTGTTCCTAAATCTTTATCTCCAACTGAATGTTTAAATGTAACAATACTAAAATCTTTTAGTTGTTCATTATCATTTTCGTCTCCAATGTATACATTTATATCTTTTGCAATTCCTGAATTTAACATATCTAACACTAATTCTTTTTCATCTAAAAGGTTTACAAAGTTTTTTGCAATTTCTAAACTTTTAAATTCTGGTAAATCGAATGCTTTATTTGTTCCTTCTAAATATATTTTATTTTCTTCTTCAATTACTTTATTTATTTGCTCAATAATTGGCTTTATTACTTCTAGACTGTAACCTATTTCAGAAAAAATGTATTCTTCCATTGGTTTATCTATTTTACTAAGTGGTTTTCCTTTTAACTTACTATTAAATAGATTATTTAGTGTTTCTACTTGGCTTATACTTATATCTTCATCATATTTTATAATAGTTTCTTTTACTAATCCACTATCTGTTACAATTACAACCATTAACATTCTAGAACCTAATAGAACAAATTTAATTTCTTCTATTATTTGCATATTATTTTTTGGTCCGTATAGCAACTGTTGTATAATGTGTAATTTCAGATAAAGTTGTTGTTGCAATTTTAGTTAAATCTTCAATTTCATTTACTTTTGTGGATAATTTGTTTTGAATGTATTTGATTTCTTCTAATGAAATATCTTCATCATTTATTAGTTCATCTACATAGAACCTATATCCTTTTTCTGATGGTACACGACCTGATGATGTGTGAGGCTTATCTAGATACCCATTATCTTCTAATTCTGCTAATTCATTTCGTACTGTTGCACTACTATAATCTAGCCCATATTTGTTTACAAGTGTTGCTGAACTTACAGGTTCTGCTGTATTAATATATTCATCAATAACAGCTTGTAAAATCTCTTTTTTACGTTTATCTAGCACATTCATCACCTCCGTTTAGCACTTGAAAGTTTCGATTGCTAATTGCTTTTCTTATATTATAACCAAAATTAGCAATTGTCAACCCCAATTGCTAATTTTTTTGTGAATTTTTTGTGAAATGTCCATTTAAACATATAGTCTTTTTGTAAATATGTATTGACAAGCAAAGCTTTATATGTTAGTATACTAAATGGAACCATTGGGGGATTAATTTCTAAATTTTAAAGAAGGAGGTGATACCCAATGGAAAGTGAAGAAAACATGTCCTTTGTTATTAATATGTTAAAAGAAAATCAGAAAACTATATCTTACATCCTAAACACTTTAAATGAAAATAAGAAAACTACTTCTTATATTCTAAATACTTTAGATGAAAATAAGAA
>CANOGC010000123.1 GCA_947565445.1 uncultured Clostridium sp.
TTTGGTATATATACCATCAATGTAATTTAAGTATATAATAAATATCTCCTTGTGGGTCTGCATCTACTACTAATACCTTTTTATTATTTTGGGCTAATGCTATACCTAAACTAAAAGTTGTTGTTGTTTTTCCTACTCCACCCTTTTGGTTTGCTATTGCTATTGTTTTGCATTTTGACATTGTTTTTGCCTCCTTCCTTTTAAATTTAGCCTTTTATTAAAGGCTATGTAACATTTCATATTGAAATGGAAAAAGCGAATTAATTTAGGTTATCAACTCGCTTCTATATGTCTTTATCTTTCTTTTTCCTTTGTTCTTTTTTCCCTCTTTTCTATTTCTTTTGATTCCTCTTTTATCATTTGTTCTAATCTTTCAACTCCAAATATAGAAACATCTTTTAATACTTGTTTTTTCACTATTATATTGTTTTTTATTGTTTCTGTATTGTATTCTGCTAATAACTTTTCTATTTTTTCTTTTGAATTTATATCTGCAAATACTATTTTATTGCTACTAATCGTCCATTGTTTATATCTTAATAAGTACGCTAAAAATCCCTTTTGTCCATCTTCATCATACTGATGCAATATTTCATTATTAAATAATTCCTTATTATCAAATTTTAATATATTCTCTTGTTCCATTTTTTACCTCCTACCATAGATTACAATTTATCTTTTATTAATACAAATGTGTAAACTATCTTACCTCTTTATTTTTATTGTGCTTTTTCTCATATTCTTTTTTTATTCTTGAATGAATTTTTACTGCATTATTATTGTCATACTCTTTTTCTATTGATATTTTCCCTTTTTCTAAAAAGTCTTTTGAAAGAATAAACTCCCCTGTGTCTAAAAATTCATATCTGCCTTCTTTATCTTTACCAACATACATTGCCGTAACAGGCATATTACAATTACTTGAAATAGGAATATTTACTGTCAAAAATATTCCTCTTTCTAATTTTTCTAAATATTCTATTGCCTCATCTTTTTGCATAGTATCATTCCTCCTTTTTGAACAAAAAAATAACAAGTCCTTAAAACTTGTTACTAAAAAATTATATATTTAGTTATTACATTAATTTTCTTTTGGTAATACTTCTTTGCAGTAATCTTCTATTATTTCTAATATTTCATCATCATTTGAAAAATCATTTATCTTTTCTTCCATAGATACCTCCATTTTATCTATTTTTCACTTACACGAATTTTACACGAATTCGGTCACAAACTTTTTTTGTTTGTTTGGTTTTATTTAGTTTTTTTAGGCTTATTTAGTCATTTTTTAGTAAACTAAATAAAACTAAAAGGGACTAAAAGTGGCTAAATAAAGCCATTCTTGGCGTTAATCATAATAACTTACGAAATATTCAACACTGTTCTCTGGAAAGAACTCTTTGAACTCTGAATAAAGTTGACCGTGCTAATGTCTTGTTATGGGCAAGTACTAGGGTTGGTTTTTGTACTTTTTCAATTATATTTGCCATTGTGAAAGTTTTTCCGTGAGCCTGTAACCCCTAGAAGTGTCTGGAATTTCTTCCCTTCCATTATTCCCTTACTTAAATATTCTATTGCTTTTGGTTGGTCGCCTGTTGGCTTATATTCTGATACTAATTCAAACATTTTTCCTCCTTTGTGACCGATAAAAATGACATCTATTAACCAAAAATTCGTGTAATAAAGCGAACAAATTCGTGTAATTTGTTCGCCTTTTTTCGCTTTTTCGTAAACATAAATAGCAATTACACGAATTCGGTCACAAACTTTATATTTTTAAACTAAATAATTCTAAATAAAACTATTTAAAACTAAATGTATTTTTTATTAATATCTCTATTTTAGCATTTTTCTATAAAAAATACAAGGTATCTATAACCTTGCATTTTTATCTATTATTTACTTGATTATGCAACTAATGACATATAATATTCTTGCATTATTATATCTGTTTCTATATCACTACAATCAATAATTTTAGGTTGTTCTTCTGATTCTATTACTCTTTCAATAAATGGTTCTAAATCCTCTAAGCAATCTTGTATTATTTCATTTTTATCTGTATAGTTTTCAAATGTAATCATTGTTGAAGAATGCCCTAATAATTGTGATATAGCTTTCATACTAAAATCATTTTTTGCTAATATTGTTGTGTAAGTAGTCCTTAATTTATGAAATGCTAAATTTGGTAAATTATTGTCTTCCTTTAACTTTTTGAAGTGTTCGAATACAAAACATCTACTTCTTGGTCTTCCATAAGTGGAACAACATACAAAGTTCAAATCTTGAAACGGATTAGTTTTGTCGTTTATTCTTCTTTTTTTTCTTGCCTCATATTTCTTTCGTTCTTCTAATATGGCTTCGAACACTAAGTCTGGTATATCTAATATTCTATAACTCGATTTTGATTTTAATTGTACCTCTTGCTTCGTAAAAGTTTTTACTGCTACATCTTCCTTTTTTACCCCTTTTTTCTTTCCTAATTGTCTTTGAACATATAATTTTCTGTGCATATAGTCTATATCTGTATATTTAATTCCATTTATCTCACTTTTACGCATTCCCATTAAAACTGCAAATAGTATATGCAAATATACTGGTGTATCTTTGCTTGCCTTTATAAGGGTAACTATTTCTTCTATTTTATATGTTTTCTTTTCATCTTTCTTATTTAAAGTTCCTTTTCCATCTATAACATAAATTAATTCTTTACATTCTTCATTAACACAATAACCTTCATCTGGATATCTTCCAGTTAATACTGCAGTTGAAAAATTTATGTCCTTATCATCTAATGGGTATTCCACTACTGTACATTTATCTCCATTTCTAAATTCTTGCGATTGCTCAAATTTTAATAACTTCATAAAGTGTCTTCCTTTCTATAAACTATTTTTTAGATTTAATCCTAATAATTGTAATTCAATATCTATTTTATTTATTTCAGAACTTTCAAATCCATAATTCTTTAAATTTGTTCTTGTTTTAGTTGATAATTCTCCTAAGGTATTTATATTTTCTTGTTTCAATTTATTCAAATTATCTTCACTTATAAATTCAAATCTTTCTATTGATTGTTTTTTGTATTTTTCTTCCATTTTACTACGTCCTTTTCTCTATTCTCTTATTGCTATCATTAGTTCATTATCTTGTACCATTCTAGTAGCATTTTGATACACAAATCTTGCTCCTGTGAAATATACTTTATAACCTTTATTTTCAAAATAATCTTTACTTATTTTCAATAC
>CANOGC010000124.1 GCA_947565445.1 uncultured Clostridium sp.
AGGAAAAGCAGATAATATAGAAAAGATATTTGATGTACTGAATAAAAATGGAATAAGACGAGAAACAATAGAAAAGTCTTTATATGTATTAGTAAAAGGAAAAGCGGATAAAATAAGAAAGATATTTGGAGTATTACATAAAAATCAAATTTCTGATAATCAAATTAATAATTTTTTTAGTGGTCAAAGTTTTACAAAATTGCAATATGTAGAAGATATTTTTTCTAATAAACCACTCTATATAAAACAATATATAGTTTTAAAAGGAATTTATAATAGAGTGGTGTCAATAAACGAAATACAAGAAGTATGTGGCTACAAAAATATTAATGAAGAAGAATTTCTAAGCAATGTGGTAAAAGAAAATATGACACAAGTTTTAATAGAGAGATTGAGAAAAAAAGGAAATATATATATTGGTAAATCAATTCCAATAGCAAAAGAATATGTGGAAGAAAATGGAGAAATGATATTAGAGATAGCTAAACGAGTTTCAACGAATTTTGGTTATGAAAATAGAATATATGATAAGGAAGATTTAATGGATTTTGCAATAGATGTATTAATAAATAAATGTGGAGATATTACATATAATTGTGATATGAATTCTGAAATATTACAAAAATGCCTATATAATAAATGTAAAAAGTATTTATTACCATTTAGGTACACATATGGAAAAGGACAATATTTATCATCTGCAATGGTAAATGATAGAGATAAGAGAGCTTTACATAATGATAACAAGGAACAGGAATTAAGTTTAGAAGATTGGAATGTAGATAAGCAACAAGAAAATACACTTATATGCTTATCTCAAGTTTTAGAAGAAGGTTACAAAGCTATGGAAGCTTTTGAAGAAGTTGCACAAAGGCTAAATCTTACAACAGATGAAATTGTTGAACAAATTGATAATATAAGAAAACAAAATGAAAAGAAGAAAGAAGAAAGAAGAATATATAGAAGATAGAGATTTAGGAGAATAATGATATGGAATATTTAAAATATTACAATATAAGTGAAGAACAAATTGTACAATTAAAAGAAATGTATAATGAAGGAATTATAGGGTTCTTATCAGAAAATAGGGAATTTATAGAAGAAAAACTTAATATTTTACAAAAAGAAGGATTTATAGTATTATATGAAATGTTAGAAAATAATATAAAGATTTTTTTAGAAACAACAGTTTCGTTAAGAGAAAAAATACAAAAAATGAAACAAAAAAAGTTAAACAAAAAAGTTATGCAAATGATATTATTAACTACTGAATTATATGATAAAATATAAAGTTAGAAAGAAGAGGAGATAATAAAAATGGCAGAGTTTTCACCAATGATGCAACATTATTTGCAAACAAAGGAAGAATACAAAGATTGTATTTTATTTTATCGTTTAGGCGATTTTTATGAAATGTTTTTTGATGATGCAACTACATGTTCAAGAGAACTAGAACTTACTTTAACAGGAAAAGACTGCGGTCAAGAAGAACGTGCCCCAATGTGTGGAATTCCATTTCATGCAGCAGAAATTTATATAGCAAGGCTTATTTCAAAGGGATATAAAGTAGCAATTTGTGAACAAGTAGAAGATCCAAAACAATCAAAAGGTATTGTAAAAAGAGATGTAATTAGAGTAGTAACACCAGGAACGGTAATAGAATCTAACTTATTAGATGAAAAAAAGAACAATTACATTATGAGTATATATAAAAAAGGAATTTTCTTTGGAGTAGCTGTTTGTGATATTTCTACAGGAGAATTTTATGCTACACAAATAAATGAAGAAAACAACTTTGAACGTTTATTAGATGAAATTTCACGTTTCTCACCAGCAGAAATTATTGCAAATGATATATTTTATAAAAGTGAGCAAGAAATAAACATTATAAAAGAACGTTTTGGGTTATATATTTCAAAAGTAGATGAAAAATCATTTGGAGAAGATTATAAAGAAATACAAAACAATTATGAAGTTCTTACTACATCTGGTAAAAAAGTCGAGTCACTAGAAAATGGACTATTTGCGGTATGTAGTATAAATGGACTTTTAAACTATTTAACTTCAACTCAAAAAATGAAATTAGAACATATACATAAAATTGAGATTTATAAAACCACTAAATATATGGCACTAGATATTAATGCAAGACGTAATTTAGAAATTACAGAAAAAATGAGAGACAAAACAAAAAAAGGCACACTTCTTTGGGTATTAGATAAAACAAGTACATCTATGGGAGGACGTCTTTTAAGAAGATGGTTAAATGATCCATTAATTGATGTAGAAGAAATAAAAATGCGTTTAGATGCTGTAGAAGAATTAAAAGGAAGCTTAATGTTAAAAGGACAAGTTATAGAGAGCCTAAAAAAAGTATATGATATTGAACGTTTAATAGGAAAGATTTCTTATGGAAATGCAAATGGTAGAGATATGATATCTTTAAAAAATTCTTTAAAACAATTACCAGGTATTAAGAAAATCTTACAAGATGTAAAATCTCCAATGCTTAAAAAACTAGAAAAAGAGTTAGACGAATTAACAGATGTATGTAATCTAATAGATAGAGCTATTGTAGAAGAACCACCAATTTCAGTAAAAGAAGGCGGGTTAATAAAAAAAGGATATAACCAAGAGGTAGATGAGCTAAAAGCAGCTACAACAGATGGCAAAAACTGGCTTATGAAACTAGAAGCTAGAGAAAAAGAAGAAACAGGAATTAAAAATTTAAAAGTAGGATTTAATAAGGTATTTGGTTATTATATAGAAGTTACAAAATCAAATTTAAACCTTGTTCCAGCGCACTTTATTAGAAAACAGACATTAACTAATGGAGAAAGATATATTACAGATGAACTAAAACAATTAGAAGAAAAAATATTAGGTTCAGAAGAAAAGCTAATTAACTTAGAATACGATTTATTCTTACAAGTACGTGTAGAAATATCAAAACAAATTGTAAGAATACAAAAAACAGCAAATGTAATTTCTACATTAGATGTATTAACTTCTTTTGCAACCGTTGCAGAAGATTTAAACTATGTAAAACCAATAGTAGATAATTCAGGAGAAATTGATATAAAAGGTGGACGTCATCCAGTTATTGAAAAAATGCTTCCAAGTGGAAGTTTTGTAGAAAATGATACATATTTAAACAAAGAAGAGGACAGATTATCTATTATAACAGGACCAAACATGGCAGGAAAATCAACTTATATGAGACAAGTAGCACT
>CANOGC010000125.1 GCA_947565445.1 uncultured Clostridium sp.
AATTTTGTTATCAATCGGAAGGAAATCCGATTTACACAACTTTTACGATAGTCTCCTCCAAAATCATTTTTTCTATCTTTTTAATGCTTCTAATAGCCATTTTCCCTCGTCAGAAAGTTCATTTTCTGCCCAATTTGATGTTTTATCCGTATTTTTTAGTAAAGCAGAACTTTCATTTTTATTTGATAAATTCCAGCATATCCAGCTTATATTATTTTCGTTTAAAAAATCTATCCAAGTATTTGCTTCTTGTATATCTAAATTTCCGTTTCCAGACGCATCACAAATTCCAAATTCCGATACGAATATAGGTAGTCCGCTATTTAATGCAACTCTTGCCTTTTGCCTAAAGCTTTCTTTATGTGATGCTGCATAAAAATGTAATGCATACATAATATTGTCATAGTCTGTAATAGGATTCTGTGCTACCACATCTACGTCTTGTGACCAAGTTGGCGTTCCAACTATAATTATAGCATCATCATCTATATTTCTAATTTCTCTAATTACTTCTTCTGCATAAGGTTTTATATCTCTATTCCACTGAACGTCGCCATTTGGCTCATTACAGATTTCATATATAACATTGTTATAATCTTTATATTTACTTGCCATTTCCTTAAAAAATTCTATTGCGGAAGCTTTATTTGTATTTGGATTTCCAACACTTAAAATGTGCCAGTCAATTATTACATACATTCCAGCATTTTTTGCATATTCAACTCCATTACTTACAATTTCGTGTAACTTACTTGTATATCCTACATTTGGATCAGAATACATTGCAAGTCTTATAGTATTAACTTTCCATTCATCTCTCATATAAGTAAAAGCATTTTCATTCACATACTCTGGAAACCATTGTAAGCCATGAGTACTTACTCCTTTAAGCTGAAAATTATCTCCATTTTGATCTACAATATTTGTGCCACTAACCTTTAAAGTACCATGTATGTCTAAAGGTGTTTTCTTATTATTATCTATCTCTAAAGGTTTATTTGTATTTCCTACAGCTTCATTTAAGACTTTATTTTCTACACTTAAATTTTGATTACTATTTTTCAAATCATTATTTACATTATCACTAGTTTTATTTGATATATATATTTGATTTATAATGCAAATAGCTAAACATATTATCGCAATTAGAAAAATTGCTAATATTATCTTTTTCATTTAATCAGCCTCCTTATACAACAAGTGTAGCATACTTGTAAAATTTGTACAATATATATGCTACTTATTATCTTTTAATTATTTCGCTTTCTAAAAGTTTCTTTCTTTGTTATATATTTTTTATTATTTTGATTGATTTTAGAAAAATTTTTTTATATAATTATCTTGAAAATAACTTTTTGTATTAGAGGTTTTTAATAAAATATTTGTTAGAGCATTAAATTGCTCGAATGGAGGTCTTTATGAATAAAAAAGTAATTATCTTATGGGTTATAACTATACTTTGTTTAATTATGACCATTGTTTTTTGGTTTTTATCAAGAAATACTGATGTTGAGTATGAAGAAGTTAAGGCAACTGTAACAGATACTTCAACTAAAGTGGTTACTAATAAAAAAACTAAGAGCAAAACAAACTTTTATAAAGTTACTGTAAATTATAATGGTGAAGAATATGAATTGCATAATGTTCACGGACTTAGTGGATATTCAAAAGGTCTTTCAGTAAAAGCATACTTATCTAATGGAAAATTATATGCTAATGTAGAAGGAATTAAAAGCACTACTCCTATTTCTATAGTTTATTTTGTATTTTTATTCTCGACTTTTGGATTATTCATTTTCACACCTACATATATGTCTAAAGTTAAAAATAAGGAAAAGACTGGATTTAGGTCAAGTATTTAGACACATTTTTTTACACTTTTTATAAAGATTATGCTGTTTTTTTATAGTATAATCTTTCTTTTTCATTTGGTGTTATATATCCTAAACTACTATGTATTCTTTTGTTGTTATACCAACTTTCTATAAATTCAAATATTGCTAATCCTGCTTCTTCAAATGTTACGTAACTTCTTTGATTTACTTCTTCTTTCTTTAATATGGCATTGAAGCTTTCCATACTTGCATTATCATATGGATATCCTTTTTTACTATATGAATGTTTTATATTTAATGTTTTTAGTAACTCTTCATAATCATTTGATGTGTATTGACTTCCTAAATCCGAATGAAATATCATTCCTTCTTCTATTCCTACACTACATACAGCATTATTTAATGCTTTTACTACTAAATCAGCTGTCATATGCTTTCCATAGGCATATCCTACTATTTTTAAATCATATAAATCCATTACTATAGCTAAATATGTCCAGCCTAGTTCTTTTGTATAAATATATGTTATATCTCCAACCCATTTTTCTTTTGGTTTTGTTGCCTTGAAATCTTGTGATAATAGGTTTGCTTTATTCGTATCATCTACTTTTTTGTTTCCCGCATAATTATACTTCTTCATTACTATGCTTCGTATTCCTAGTTTTTTCATCCTTCTTGCTACTCGTTTTTGGCTTACCATGATTCCGTTGTTTTCTAGTACCTTCTTTATTTTGGGTGATCCATATCTTCTTTTTGATTCAGTATATATTTCTATTATTTGTCTATCTAGCTTTTTATTATTTTCTTTATATTTATTAGTTTTATTATTTTTATGATAGTAATATACTGAATGATGGATCCCCATACATTTGCATAAAAGCCTTATATTGTGTTTATCTTTCATACTATCAATAAATTTTATCCTATCTTCTATTTTTGTGTGAATATGACCATTGCTTTTTTTAATATTTCATTTTCTTCTTGTAATCTCATATTTTCTTTTTTTAGTTTTAATAATTCATCATTATTTGTTATAAATCCTGCTTCTGTCTTTACTTTTCCATATTTCTTTATCCAATTATATATCAACTTTTTTTCTAGGTCATATTCACGTACTAACTCTGCTACTTTTTTCCCTGATTCGTACAAGGCTACTATTGTTTTCTTAAATTCTTCTGTATAACTGTTATATTGTTTACTCATAGACACTTACCTCTTTTCTGTTTTTATTTTAACATCTTTTTTTGTAAGTGTAAAATTTTGTGTCTATATTTCTATTCTAACACCATTTTCTTTTTATCTAAATATTGTTGACATATATTTTGAATTTCGCTAATAACTGCATTTTCTAATTTTTGATAATTTA
>CANOGC010000126.1 GCA_947565445.1 uncultured Clostridium sp.
AACAAGTTATACCAGTAAAAAATAAAGTTGTTTAAAATTGAAATATGAAAAGGAGAAATAAAACAATGAATAACTATGAAAGTGTAATTATTATTAAACCAAATTTAGAAGAAGGAGAAATTGAAGAAATAATCACAAAAATATCAGACTTAATAAATCAAAATGGAGAAGTAACAAAAGTAGAAAAAATAGGAGTTAAGAGATTAGGTTATGAAATCAATAAATGTAAAGAAGGTTATTATATAACATTTGATTTTAAAGCTGACCCTAGCATAATTTCAGAATTAGAAAGATATTACAGAATAACAGAAAACATTATTAAATTTATAAATGTTAGAAAAGATGATTAATCCAGTAATAAAATAAAGACAGGTTGTGAGTAATAATATGAAAAAATCAGATAAAGAAAAAATTGAATATTGGGAAAAAACAGAAGATGGAAGATGGTGTTTAGCACTAAAAAAGCCTTGGGTAACTGAATATGATACAGTATCAATTTTTGGAGATACAAAACAAGAGTGTATAGATGAACTAAAATATGTAAAAAAAGACCCAAAGTATAACAAGTAAAAAGAAAGTAGGATATTAAAATATGGGTTACTATAAAGAGGAATTTAACAAAAGAGGGTTTGATACAATGTTTAAATTTTTACAAATTGGAAATCAAAAAGCAAATGTTCCACAATATAAACAAGCAATTCAAGATTTAATTACAATGATGACACAAAAAAATTCAGGGCAAATAAATAATGATAATAAATCAATTAATTGGGAAGAAAACTTTGATATGACAATTATTACAATAGTTTGTGAAAGTATCGCACTTTTTCTAAGTGGAAACTTAAATAAATTAGAGGAAGATAAAAGATAATGAAAAGTTATAATGAAGTAAAAAAACTAACTAAAACAGAATTATTAAAAGAATATATAGAATTATCAGCAGAATATGAAGAATTGGAATCAAATTATAATGACTTAGATAACTGGGCAGGAGAACAAGAAAGTGCAGCCTTTAAATATTCAAAACAAATAGAGGAAATAAAGAAATCCAACAAAAACAATGATAAGGTATCAATAGTAAATGTTGATAATTTTATAAGACAACTAACAAACGAAAATTTATACAGTAATGAATTAGAAGAATTTATACAGTCTTATTTAAGATATTCTAATGAATAAGCAAAAGAGGTGGTAAAAATGGAAGATGTTTTTGAAGAATATAGAAAAAGACTATTGGATAAAGATGTAGATATTTTAATCTTAGAAATATTTGAAACTTTTGCTGGAACTGATTATATTGATAATACATTAGATTTAGTACAAATATTAGAAGGCAAAGACTATAAAGAAATATTGCAAGAGTTAAAAGCTATAAGAAGAAATATTTATAATAACATAACCAATAAATATACAGGAAATGAAAAATTAGGATATTCTAATATTGCAGATGGATATATACGTAGAGTAGAAAGCAGAATACATAAAGAAAAAGATGTAAAAGATGTATTATTAGAAAATGCACAAGAAATACTTACACAAGAAAATTTAGATATGGAACAAGCTAACAAATGGATAAAACAATATATAAAGTATATCAAACAAAATTATAAATCCTACAATAGAGATTATAAACTTTTAACTTCTTGTATAATTGATACTCAAAATTACACAGATGAAGTAACTAAAATACTATTAAAGAAAAGTATTGAATTAGCAAATGAATTATTAAAATATTATTTGTAGTAAGGAGATGATTAGAAAATGGGAATAGAAACAGGTTTTAAATATATTGATGAGAGAATAAAAGGATTTGAAAATGGAGATTTGATTTGTATAGCTTCAAGTCCAAATAGAGATTTAACTACATTTGTTTATAACATAGTGAAAAATGTAACAAAAAATTATATACCAACTCTATTATTTTCAGCAGATACAAAAGCATATACAGAAAGAAAACTTATAGAAGTAGCAAGTTGTCTATCAAATAATATTGTAGAAACTACAAAGGACTTAATGTTATTAGATGGGAATATTACAATATGCGACCAAGATGTAGATACTATTGAGGAAATAGAACTTATATCAAAAGCAAAAAGTAAGCAAGGTGTAGAGTTAATCATAATAGATTATTTACAAAGACTAGAGATTAAAGGACAAGATGATAGAAATCAGTCATTGGAAGAAATAAGTAAAAGATTAAAGAAATTGGCAGAAGAAATAAATAAACCTATTATTGTTTTATCAACACTACCAAAAGAAATTGAAGAAAGAACAGACCACAGACCAACAAGAGCAGATTTAAAAGATTATGAAATAACAAAATATGCAAATACTATAATGTTTATATATAGAGATGACTACTATAATGCAGATGGTGAGAAAAAGAATATAGAAGAAGTTATAATTGCAAAATGTAAAAATGGAAATATTGGAACAGAAGAATTACTAACATTATACGATACAAAATATTGTGATATTGAAAGAAGATTTTAAGGAGAATTAGAAATATGAATAAATTAGATGATGAAACAATTTTTAAAATATTTAAAAGAGCCATAGAAGAAAATAAATGCCCTAATTCGTATTGCAAAGAATATAATGTGGCTAGAGGTTACATTTATGGCAGATTTAAAAAAATAGGAGTACCTAGAAGTTATGAACAAAGACAGAAAGTAGGACAGGATTTAATTGACAAAATAGTAGTGCAAAATTCTTATGCAGAAGCTAAAGAACTAATAGAACAATGTAGAGAAATCTTAGGAGAAAAAAAGGAGAATTAAAAAATGGAATTAGAAATAAAGCAACTAGATGAAAACTTAATACATAGAGCAAATAGTAATAGTATGTTTGGCACAAGAGGAGATTTATCAGCACAAAGTTATAAATCGTATGTAGATGAGATGTTAAGTTGGGATATACCAAATAATAAGAAACAGAAACTATTAGACCAAATACATAAAAGATATTCAAAAATATTAGAATATGAAGCTCAACATGTTAGTGTTATTGTGGCAGGTCCAGCAAATTATAATTCAAAAAGATTAGACAAGAGCGACCAAGTATTTAAAGCAACACATGATTTTTGTAATTGGTTTGATGATTTAAGAGAACAAATAAAAAGTTCTAAAATAGATACAACAAAGAGAGATATTGAACTAACTATGAATATGATAGAT
>CANOGC010000127.1 GCA_947565445.1 uncultured Clostridium sp.
ACTACAATAAAAGATAGGTACTCCAGACCTTATGATTTTTTACCACTCTTAATCACAAGGTCGGAGGTTCGACCCCTCTATGGCGCACCAAAGTATATAGAACCATTCTTAATATTAAAATTATTAAGAGTGGTTCTATTTTTTTAGAGAACACATAAAACTTATCACAGAAATTAATTTACATAAAATTGACAAAAATGATATTATATAGTATACTGATATTCGTAATAAAATCAAATTTACAAAAGAAAGCCATAGATAATAAATATAACTAATAATGAAAGGAGGAGGTTTTATGAACTGGAGTAAAATTTGGGGATATGCTACTTATGCAGGTTTTATAGGAGCTGGAATTACAGGAGTTATAGGTATATATACAGATGGATTTACAAATGATAAAGTTGAAAATGTAAAAAAAGCAATAAAAAGTTTAAGTCATTTAAGAAAAAATATTCTTATGGCATAATATAGCAATTTAAATACATAAAACTCTATTCTTATAATACTTAATATATATTGAATTATACTATCAAAATGTGTTAGAATTATATAAGTAAAAGCTAAATAGAAGGGGTGAAATTTGTGTTTAAGATATATAATTCAGATATTCAAACAAACCAATTAAAACAAATAGAAAAGATAGAAAAAGGATGTTGGATTAGTATGGTAAATCCAACAGAAGCAGAAATAAAAGAAGTATGTAAAAAAACAAAAATTTCAGAAGAATTTATTAGATATTCATTAGACTTTGAAGAAAAAGCTAGAATTGATAGTGAAGAAGATGACGGAACAATTCTATTTATAGTAGACGTACCAATAATAGAAAAAGAAAAAGACACAGAAATTCACACCACAATGCCACTTGGAATGATAGTAGTGAGAGATGATTATTTTATAACAGTATCTTTAAAGAAAAACATAATAATAGACAATTTTGAAAGAAAAAAAATAAAAGCATTTTCAACCTATAAAAAAAGTAGATTTCTATTTCAAATAATGTATACAAATGCATCACACTATTTAACATACTTAAAACAAATAAACAAAGAAACAGAAATAGCAGAATCTATTCTAAAAAATTCAATGAAAAATAGAGAACTATTAAAGTTACTAAGTTTAGAAAAAAGTTTAGTGTATTTCACAACATCATTAAAATCAAACGAACTTGTTATGGAAAAAACACTAAGAGGGAAAATACTAAAATTATATGAAGAAGATGAAGACATACTAGAAGATGCAATAGTAGAAAATAAACAAGCAATAGAAATGAATGGAATATATAGAGATATATTAAATGGAACAATGGATGCATATGCATCAATAATATCAAACAACCTAAATGGAGTCATGAAATTCTTAACATCTATTACAATAATACTTGCGATTCCTACATTAATTGCAAGTTTATGGGGAATGAATGTACCAGTTCCGCTACAAGGACACCCATATGGATTTATAATATTATCACTAATATGTATAGTAGTTACAATAATATCAATATTATTATTAAAAAGAAGAGATTTATTAGATTAAAAGAAAAATTTGGAAAACAAAAAAAGAATAAAAAACGACAAAAGGCATAATAATAAAATAGAAAAAACATCATATAGCTTTTTCAAAAGGAGTGAAAATTATGAAAATAATTGATAAAATTGCCTTAGTGTTAGTTATTATAGGAGCAATAAACTGGGGATTAATAGGATTTTTTAACTTTAATCTAGTAGAAATGATATTTGGAAATATGACAATAATATCAAGAATTATATATGCATTAGTTGGAATTTCAGGACTATGGGCAATAAAACTATTATTTGATAATGACTAAAACAAAAGTGGTCGCATTTTATGCGACTATTTTTTATACAAAAAATCCATTGCTAAAAATAAAAAAAGCATGTATAATAGAACAGTATAAAATAGAGGAGGAAAAGAAATGTTAGTCGCAAATGGAGTAACAATACGTTTTGGAAAAAGAGCATTATTTGAAGATGTAAATATTCGCTTTGGAAAAGGAAACTGCTATGGAATAATTGGAGCAAATGGAGCAGGGAAATCGACATTTTTAAAAGTACTATCAGGAGAAATAGAACCAAGTAAAGGCGAAGTATCCGTAGAAAAAGGAGAAAGAATATCAGTATTAAAACAAGACCACTTTGCATATGAAGAAGAAAGAGTTATAGACACAGTTATTATGGGAAATAGCGAGCTATATAAAATAATGAAAGAAAAAGACGCTATATATGCAAAACCAGACTTTAGTGAAGAAGATGGAATGAAAGCTGCAAAACTAGAAGAACGATTTGCAGAACTAGACGGATGGAACGCAGAATCAGATGCAGCAGTTTTACTAAATGATTTAGGAATAGATACAGAAAAACACTATAAATACATGAAAGAATTAGAGGCAAGAGAAAAAGTAAAAGTATTACTTGCACAAAGTCTATTTGGAAATCCAGATATATTATTATTAGATGAGCCAACAAACGACTTAGACCTAAAAAGCATAGATTGGCTACAAGAATTCTTAATAAACTTTGAAAACACAGTAATAGTAGTATCACATGATAGATACTTTTTAAATAAAGTATGTACACACATTGCAGATGTAGACTTTGGAAAAATAAAAGTATATCCAGGAAACTATGATTTCTGGTATGAATCTAGTCAATTAGCATTAAGACAGGCAAAAGATGCAAACAAAAAGAAAGAAGAAAAAATAAAAGAACTACAAGAATTTATTGCAAGGTTTAGTGCAAATGCTTCTAAATCAAAACAAGCAACATCAAGAAAAAAATCGCTAGAAAAAATAGAATTAGAAGAGATAAAACCATCTAACAGAAAATATCCATATGTAGACTTTAAGCCAGACAGAGAACCAGGAAAAGAGATATTAAAAGTAGAAAATATAACCAAAACAATAAATGGAGAAAAGCTACTAGATAATATATCATTTACAGTAAAAAGTGATGATAAAATAGCATTCTTAGCAGACAATGAATTAGCAAAAACAGTATTATTCCAGATAATATCTGGAGAAATAGAACCAGACTCAGGAACAATAACTTGGGGAACAACTATATCAAATGATTATTTCCCAAAAGAC
>CANOGC010000128.1 GCA_947565445.1 uncultured Clostridium sp.
ACACTCTCTAAAATTCCGCCTAGAGATAAAACTTAATAATTTTATATCATTTTTTCAATAAAAAGTAAATTGAAATTATAAAAGTTTGTAATCTTTTATAATTTTTCTTTTTATTTCTATATGCTCCGCTTCTGTTATTAAGTCTTCTCTAAACAAATTATTTAAGAGTGATAATTCCATGCTACAATCTAGCATAGTATCATCTTTTAATTTTTTAGAATTATCTAGTTTTATTTCATAATCATGTAGCATGAAATTGCTCCTTTTCTTTAAATTTGAAAAGAAAAAGAGCAGAGAAATTAGTTTTTAAGCTAATCTCTTTGCTCTTCTTTTTCATGCTATCATTATATTATCGCAGTTTTATAAAATCAATTCCCTTTTATTTCCCTCTTTTCTATTTTTAATATAATTTTTGTATCTTTTTATATAAGTACACTAAGTGAACTACAAATAATATAATTTGAAATCTCAAGTTCACTAAGTGTACTAACATAATTAAAATTTAGTTCACTTGGTGTATTTGAAATTTTTTTACTTTTTTCACATTCACTTAGTGAACTAAATTAAAAATATTTTATAAAAATCGAGTACACTCGGTGAACTTTTTTAAGTATTTAGTTCACTATTTTTAGTTTGTAACGAAGAATAGCGGGTTTGAGCCAGTTCACTCGGTATATTTTTACATCATATTTGCTTAAAATTTTTGTTTCTTTATTAACTCTTGAAGGCTTGACCTTCAATGTGTGTAGGCATTGTGTTAAACATGCTTTCCTGCCCTCATTTTAATGAGGTATTTTAGGTTTAAACAGCACTTATGTCTACTTAATAAAATATACTTATCCTTAAATCCTCTTAATTGAAAAACAATGTGCTTTTAAAATTAAGTCAAGGTTGTGCGATAGCACATTCATTTTAACCTTGACTTGATTTTATAAAGCACATTAGCATTGTGTAATGGATTTAATTTATAAATAACTATTTTAAATTATAAAATTGTCAATCTAAAAACTACTATTTTTCTTTCATTTCCATAGTAATCTCATTCTTTTTTATTATATACTGTGTAGATAGCAATTGATATATAACTGAAACTGCTAGTCCAATTGATGTGCAAAATGGAGATAAAATAAATGAACAAATTATTCTAAGTGCATTTGCAATTTGTTTACTAACAGTTGCTTTTAAAGCAGAATGTTCAAGTTGTATATATGTTAATTTTATTAAATATATTGGATACATATATAAACTTATTAATTCTATACTAACTATTACTAAAGTTGCTGTTACATCGACTCTATAACTTGGATATAACATTATGCCCATTATAATACTTGACACAATTAACAGATAGACTAATTTTCTACCATTTTTTATATGTTCTTTATATGAAAATTCTTTTTTTGTAATATCAATTTGTGCTACTGTTTTTATTGCATATGCAATATCCCATTGAGTATCTGTTATTAAAGTAGCAAATGATGTTGCTAATATATATTTTTCTCCAAAGTTGAATGAATTTTTTAAACCAAACAAATAAATCACAAACATACTAATTTCTGCAAATAAATATACAGAATCATATTTTATGCAATTTATTATATTAATTCTAATTTTAGTTCTTTTTAATATTCTAAACATCATAATAATCACAAAAATGCTTGTACATACTACTGAAACTACTACAATTTTTATCTGTACTTTCGTTATTAAACTCATAATAATTAGTGATGAAAAATTTATTAAATTAAATAAAAAGCTATACTTATTTGCTATTTTATTTTTATCCTCAAAATATAACTTACATAAAGATAAATTTAATAGTAGTTGAAAAAACATTTGAATCACTGCATATATTCCAAATATTTTATATGTATTAATATCCATATTCATAAAAAGTATATAATTATCTATGTTTATTGCTATACATCCTAATATTATTGCTCCTATAATTGAACCTAATATAACTCCTGAAAAAATACTACTTTCTTCTTTGTCTTTAATCGCACTAATATTAGCTCCTGTTCCAAATACACTTTGTATCGCACTTATAATAAATTGCATTGGATATATTAATGAAAAGACATTTATTAGATTTTTATCTACTAAAATTCCAAGTAAAAACCAGCCTAAAATTGGAGTTACAGATGTTAAAAATGTATCAAATCCTATTCTTATTAGCCTGTTCATTGTTACCTTCCATTTCTTTCTTCTATAAATTTTTCCATAATATATCTTTGCCATTCTCTAAACATCTTGCTTACATATTCTTCTGGTTCTACCCATAATACAGTATGATCCTTTTCAATTGGTTCTGTTATCTTTTCATCAAATTCTGCAATATAAACATAAGCCTCTACATCTAAAAATCCTTTATCTTCTGCATATATATAAGAACCCACTTCATTAAATTTCTTTACATTTTTAATTGTATAGCCTGATTCTTCAATTATCTCCCTTTTTAATGCCTCTAATTCTGTTTCTCCTTTTTCTATACCTCCACCTAAGTAAAAATAGTCTTCTCCATCAGTTACAATTCCTACTTTGTCATCATTTTTGTTTATAATAATTGCATATGCTCCTGGTCTTTTTCTATATTCTATATTTTCTTCTTTATTTCCTATATATTTCATTTTTTATTTCATCTCCAAATTATACTTTCTATTTTTAAACCTTACTTATAAATTCTCCTTGAATCTTCTCTTATAAAAGGTTGTTGTACATTATCTTCTATTAATTGTTTATAAGCATAAGGTTTCCTATAAGCATCTCCTAAAGTTTCTCTACTTCTATATTCTCTAATTTCACTCATATTAAACTGTGCAATTTTAATATCTTCTTTGTCATTCATTACTAACATTTCACTATTTAATTCATGCTTATTTATGTTTCTTACTATTGGGCTATATGCTGAAGATTTTCCTCCATGGTTTGCATAGTTTACAGTAACAATACCTACCATATTTTCATATGCTCTTACTTTTAATTGTTCTAATCTTATTTTTGACATATAACAAGCATTTGGAAC
>CANOGC010000129.1 GCA_947565445.1 uncultured Clostridium sp.
TCCGTAAAATAAAATGCAATCACTGTAAAGGCTGAAATATCAAAGAAAATAGTACGAAATGTCGAGAACTCGCCTCGACCAGCAAGATGCAGAGAAGTGTTGAAAATAGTAACTTTCAACACTTTTTATTTTTATGTATTAGGAAAGTCATACAAAAAAACTAAAAGAGGAAAATAAAGAAAGGCAAGAAAAATAGCCTCAATTATATATAATTGAAGAATGGAAATATATGGGAAAGAAGTAAAAATTAATTATCCTTGTAAATGTGATGAAAACCTCTTCTAGAGTGATAGTCAATAGGAACGCATTTATCAAAGTTACATTTAGCACAAATAGTATAAGGAGGTGTAGAAATAGGTAAACCATTCCATTCATCTTCTTGTTCAAATTCTAAAACAGCTTCAATAGGTGCTTCAAATTTATATTTACATTTTGGACAAATGTAATGAACTGTTTTTCCACTTAAAGCAAATGGAAAAGAGTTAAAATCAAACATAATATAAAACCTCATTTCTAATTAATACAGAGGACAAAATTCATTTTGGTATCACATTTAGGACAATGAAAAGGGTTTCTATGGAAAGCCATAGAAATACTAACTTCGTATTTAAGAAGTTTTTTTCTAAAATCACGACAATGTTGTTTAACTAAAGGAATCATTTTAGAATGTATAGAATGTTTTTTTCTATAAAAGCCATAATATCTAATTATTTTAAATTGGGTAGGCAAAAGGTGTCTTAATAAAATCATGATAAATTGAGAAGCTGGAATAGTAACTTCATGATATTTATTATCTTTATGGTCAATATAGGAAAAAGTAACATTAGAGCCATCATAATTAACAATTCTATTTTCGCTAATAGGAACTCTTCCACAATATCTAGTAACATATTCAACGCCAGATTTAAAGTCTTTAAAGTTTTTAGGTTCAGCATAAACGTAAAAGCCATTTGAATATAAAAGATAAAGAAATTTTTTGTGTTTATCAAAAGAAGTACCCAATTCTTTTGAAAGTAAGTCCAAGATAATTTTCTGAAAACGAAGAGAAAGAGCATCATAATCAAAATATTTCCAAGGAATACAGGAATTATTGTTACTTAATTTAATTTCAGCAATAAGAATATGAATATGAGGATTCCACTTTAAATCTCTACCAAAAGTATGAAGGAAAGCGAAGAAACCAGGGGAATATTTAATTTTAGAAGTATATTTTTTCAAAATACCTTTTTTATTTTTTTTAAAAGATTCATTTAAAATAGAATAAATAGTATCTCTAATAGCTTTGAAAAGCAAGTTAATTCTATTCTCAAAGGGAAAGAAAAAATATTTTCTAAGTTGCTCAGGAATAGTAAAAACAATTTGTCTATGTTGGCAGTTATAAGCAGTTTGAAGGATGTTTTCAACTCTATCATTTTTGTATTTATAGCCACAAGAAGAGCAAAAGCGAGATTTACAAGTATGACCAATAAAAACAATATCGTGACAGGTAGGACATTCATAAAGAGAACACCCCAAGTTTTTATTATGACAATCAATAATTTTTTGAATTTCCAAGGAAGCATTTGGACGAAACTTATTAATAAGTTCTTTATTATCAAAATAAGTTTTAGTCCAATGTTCTTCAAAAATAGTAGAGATAACACCAGTAGACTTAAAAGAATTATAATTCTTATTTAAAGAACCATCGTCATTAAAGCAATTAGCGGTGTATGTTCTACTATTATAAAAATCTAAAAATTCACATTCCTTAATGGTTTCAATATTTTCCATTTTACCTCTAAACTTATTGTAACAGAAAAAGAGTTGCATTAGCAACTCTTAGAAAGAAAAATCAAAGATTTTTCTTATTTTTTACTTGAATTTTTTTCAATGTTTCTATATAATAACTTCAGAAATATAAAAAGAAAAGAGGAATGTGCTATGGCAGAAATAAAGTTGAATTTGAAAAAAAGTGACATCACACAAAAGAGCATTTTAGAATACAAAGAACAAGTGGAAAATATCCATAAAGATTTGCATAGAAGAGCAAATGATGAAAAGGACTTTGTAGGATGGCTTGAATTACCAACTAATTATGATAAAAAAGAATTTGCAAGAATCAAAAAAGCAGCCAAAAAAATCAAAAAAGAATCTGATATTTTAGTTGTGATTGGAATTGGAGGATCTTATTTAGGTGCTAGAGCTGTTATTGAAAGTTTAACAAGTTCCTTTTATAATATGCTTCCAGATAAGCAAAGAAAATTCCCACAAATTTTATATGTAGGAAACAATTTAAGCCCTAATTATATGAATGAATTAATTGAATATATTGGCAATCAGGATTTTTCTGTGAATGTTATATCAAAATCAGGAACAACGACAGAACCTGCCATTGCTTTCCGAATTTTCAGAGAAATCTTAGAAAATAAATATGGAATTGATGAGGCAAGAAGTAGAATTTATGCAACAACAGATCAAGAAAAAGGAGCCCTTAAAACCTTAGCAGATAATGAAGGATATGAGAAATTTGTAGTGCCTGACAATGTTGGTGGCAGATATTCTGTTTTAACAGCTGTTGGATTACTTCCCATAGCTGTTGCAGGAGTTGATATTGACAAATTAATGGAAGGAGCACGTATTGGACAAGAAAGATACAATGATTCTAATTTGAAATATAATGAATGTTATCAATATGCAGTGGCAAGAAATATTTTATATAAATCACGTAAGAGTATTGAAATATTAGTCAATTATGAACCAAAAATGCATTATTTTACAGAATGGTGGAAACAACTCTTTGGAGAAAGTGAAGGAAAAAAGAGAAAGGGAATCTTCCCAGCAGGAGTTGATTTTACAACGGATCTACATTCAATGGGACAATATATCCAAGAAGGAAAAAGAGATTTATTTGAAACCGTAATTTCCATCGAAAACCCAAATACAGATCTAAAAATTCATCCAGATG
>CANOGC010000130.1 GCA_947565445.1 uncultured Clostridium sp.
CAAATGCTCCAAAGTCTATTACATTTCTTACTGTTCCTGTTAATACCATTCCTTCATTTAAATCTTCTAATTTTAATACATCATTTCTTAATATTGGTTTTGGCATGTCTTCACGTGGGTCTCTTCCTGGTTTTGTTAATTCTGAAATTATATCTGTTAATGTCATTTCTCCAATTTCTAACTCTTTTGCAGTTTTTGTTATGTTTAGTGTATCTAATGCTTGTTTAATTTTTAATAGTTTTTCTTTGTCTAGTATATCTTCTTTTTTATATCCAATTTGTTTTAATAATTCTTCGGCTTGATTATAACTTTCTGGGTGTACTGCTGTTATTTCTAATGGGTTTTCTCCATCATATATACGTAAAAACCCAGCACATTGTGTGAATGCTACTTTTCCTAATTTAGGTACTTTTAGTAATTCTTTTCTTGTTTTTAGTTTACCATTTTCATCTCTATATTTTACAATGTTTTTACTAATTGTACTGTTTAACCCTGATACATATGAAAGTAGTGATGGTGTTGCTGTGTTTACATCTACTCCTACTTTGTTTACTGCATCTTCTACTACTCCTGTTAAACTTTCTTCTAGCCTTTTTTGATTGACATCATGTTGATATTGCCCTACTCCTATTGCTTTTGGGTCTATTTTTACAAGTTCTGCTAGTGGGTCTTGTAGTCTTCTTGCAATTGATATTGCGCCTCTTAATGATACATTTATATCTGGATATTCTTCTGTTGCAAGTTTTGATGCTGAATATACACTGGCTCCTGCTTCTGATACAATTGCATAATGTACTTCGTGGTCTGCACTTTTTATTAGATTTGCTACAAACATTTCTGATTCACGTGAAGCAGTTCCATTTCCTATTGCTATCATATTTATTTGATGTTTTTTTATTAGGGCTAGAAGGGTTTTTGATGCTCCTTCTATATCATTTTGTGGCTCTGTTGGGTATACTGTTACTGTATCTAATAGTTTTCCTGTTTCATCTATAACTGCAATCTTACATCCTGTACGATATGCTGGGTCAAATCCCATTACTGTTAGTCCTTTTAGAGGTGCTCCTAATAGTAGTTGTTTTGCATTTTTTCCAAATACTTTTATTGCTTGTTCTTCTGCTTTTTCAGTTAAATCACTTCTTATTTCTCTTTCTATTGATGGTTCTATTAGTCTTTTCCAACTGTCTAAAATGCATTCTTTTAGATATGTAGTAAATTGGTTTTGTCCTTTTATTACTCTTTTTTCTATAATGTTTATTATTTTATCTTCTGGTTTCTCTATTTTTACTTTTAAGAATTCTTCTTTTTCTCCTCTATTTATTGCTAATATTCTATGGCTTGGTATTCTGTTTACATTTTCACTAAATTCATAATACATTTCATAATTTGATTTTTCTTCTGCTTTTGTGGCTTTTGTTTGAAGTATTGATTCTCTATAACATATTCTTTTTATTTGTTTTCTGTAATTTGGGTCATCTGATATGTTTTCTGCTATTATATCTAATGCTCCTACAATTGCCTCTTCCGTAGTGTTTACTTGTTTTTCTTCGTTTATATAATTCTTAGCTATTTTTTGTATATCTTCTTTTTCTTCTTGTTTTATTATGATATTTGCTAATGGTTCTAAACCTTTTTCTTTTGCTATTGTTGCTCTTGTTCTTTTCTTTTGTTTATATGGTCTATATATGTCTTCTACTTCTGCAAGTGTTATTGCATCACTTAAGTCTTTTATAATTTCTTCTGTTAGTTTTCCTTGTGATTCAATTGATTTTGTTACTTCTTCTTTTCTTTGTTCTAGATTTCTTAAATATGTAAGTCTTTCTCCTAAGTCTCTTAAAGTTTCGTCTGATAACCCTCCTGTTACTTCTTTACGATAACGTGCTATAAATGGGATTGTATTTCCTTCGTCTATTAGTGCTACTGTTTTTTCTACCTGTATTTCTTTTATGTTTAATTCTGTCGCTATTGTTTGTATAATCTTTTGCATAATTTTATTCTCCTTATTCTATACCTAAATATTCATTATATGTTACTTCTTTATCTATTAAGTTTCCTTCTTGTTTTATTTCTATTATACGATTTGCTACTGTTTGTGTTAGTTGATGGTCATGTGATGTAAATAGTAAATTTCCTTTGAAGTTTTTCATTCCTTCATTAACAGATGTAATGCTTTCCATGTCTAAGTGGTTTGTTGGTTCATCTAATATTAAAAAGTTTGCTCCTGATAACATCATTTTTGATAATACACATCTTACTTTTTCTCCTCCAGATAGTACATTTACTTTTTTTAGTGCCTCTTCTCCTGAAAATAACATTCTTCCTAAAAATCCTCTTACAAATGTTTCGTCTGGGTCTTTTGAGTATCCTCTTAGCCATTCTACTAAGTTTACGTCACCTGTAAATAGATAGTTGTTATCTTTTGGAAAATAGCTATTGGTAATTGTTGTTCCCCAATTTATTTCTCCTGCATCTGGTTCTAATTCTCCTGCAATTATTTGGAATAATACTGTTTTTGCATTTTCGTTATCTGCTAGAAATGCTATTTTGTCTCCTGGTTTTACTGTAAATGAGATATTGTTTAATATTTTTTCTCCATCTATTGTTTTTGATATGTTTTTTACTTCTAGTATTTCTTTTCCTGGTTCTCTGTCTACTTTGAAATCTACATACGGATATCTACGGTTTGATGGTTTTATTTCTTCTAGTTCTATTTTTTCTAATGATTTTTTTCTTGATGTAGCTTGTTTAGATTTTGATGCGTTTGCACTGAACCTTGCTATAAAGTCTTGTAGTTCTTTTATTTTTTCTTCTTTCTTCTTGTTTGCTTCTTTTGCTTGTTTTAGTGCAAGCTGACTTGATTCATACCAAAAGTCATAGTTCCCTGGATATACTGTTATTTTTCCAAAGTCTACATCTGCTGTGTGTGTACATACT
>CANOGC010000131.1 GCA_947565445.1 uncultured Clostridium sp.
ATATAAAGGTTTATACAATGGAGAAACAGCTGATGATATTGCTAAAAGAAAAGGATTAAGATACAGAGAAGATATTTTAGATAATATGGGAAGTGAAGAACTTGCAGCTAATCTATTTCGTATTACGCAGACAGAATCGAAATTAAAAAAAGATAATATACAGACTGAAAAAGATGCAAATAAAACTCACTATAATATAGGCAAAAATATTAGAGAAGTTATAAAAAAGAATGGTGGAACTATGCCGGAAGAATTGCCTACACCTAAAAAGAGTTTAAAGCAACTAGAAAAAGAAAATAATAAAAGTTTGAAAAAATAGTATTATAAATTTATATTTTTAAATCTTGAAAAAAATACTAAATCGTGCTAAAATAATTATGTAATTGAAAACAGTTCTTAAGAATAAGGAGGTAGTTATGGCTAAAATAATATCTAAATGTCCTCGGTGTAAAACAACGAACGAAGTAAAAAATACGATTTACATGCGTTTGGACATGGGGACAGGCGTTACCTGTAGTCACTGCTATTTGCGGTTTCACGCAATATTAGCGAAAAATGACGTGGAGGAACTTTTTGGAGAAGGGTCGGCTTCTCCTGTTGTTAAAGGAGATAAAGATTACCTTTTGGAATCAGAGTATTATCCCAATCCTTAACAGGTGCAACTGTATTAGCCGAGTGGCCAAGATGAATAATTCTCTTGGTCACTTTTCTTAATTTAATAATATTTTATTCTACTATTGCAATTTATAAAAATTATGATATACTTTAGTAAATTGATTGATATTTGTATCAATCGTTAAGAGAGATAAAAGTTGTAGATAACTACGACGTCTGCTCCAATACTCTGCACCACTGAGAATAAAGAGTTATCTCAAATTGGTGCTTTTTTTATAGAAAAAACACTTTTAAATTTTATATAAAATAGATATGCGGGTATAATTTAGTGGTAGAATGTCATGCTTCCGACCTGATAGCGCGAGTTCGATTCTCGCTACCCGCTCCAAAGACGTATCTGTTCGAACTAAATTGAACAGATAAATTACAAATATCATTCTAAAAAGGATGATATTTTTTTGTTTGCAAAAATGTAATTCTTTTTCAGTAGGTGTAAATAAAATTCATTGCCTTGCAAAGCCCCCATGTTATGATAGTATGTCATAACATATAGGGGAGAACGCTTTAGTTAAGTACACTAAATAATTCTCCCCATACATACAGCTTAAATTCTAATAATTAAGCTGATATTTTTTTATTTATCATTTTCTCAATTACCATTGTCATATCTTCCAAACTTACTGGAAAAGAAATAATACCAACACCTCTATAATATATATCTATTTCTTGAACCTTTTTACCATTTATTTTTTCTGCTTGATGAACTAATATCTTTTCTATTAGTTCGTTTAGTATTTCTGGTGTTAGTTCAGTTATTTCAGTATATTTCTTAACATTAGATATAAATTGTGTTAAATCAGTTGTTTTCTTTTCAGTATTGTTTATTTCCTTTGATAATTGTTCAATCTTTGTTTTTAGCTCTTTTTGTTCTTTATCATAATTAAAAGATAAGTTTCTAAATCTTTCATCTGTTAGCTTTCCTGAAATATTATCTTCGTAAATATGCTGAAACAAAGTATCAATTTCAATTATTCGTTTCTTTGCTTGTTCAAGTTCTTTCTTGTTTTTAGAGATTTGTTTTATCTCATCTTGTGAAGATTTTGCTAACTGTTCTTTTATAAATAAATCTTCAAAATTTTTCATATAAGCAACTACTCTTTGAATATTCTCTAAAACAATAACTTGTAATACTTTATCTGAAATATAATGAGATGTGCATACAGAAGTGTCATTCTTATAGCTTGAACATCTATAATGGTCTTTGGCTTTTAAATCTATGACAGGAGATTGAAAATACATTTTTTTGCCACAATCATTACAGAATAGTAATCCTGAAAAAATACTTTTCTTGCCTGACCTTGTAGGCTTTTTTCTGTTATTTCTTAACTGCTTTGCAATATTCCAAGTATATTCATCAGTAATTGGTTCATGAGTATTTTTAAATATTTTTCTATCTTCTTTTGGAAGAGCAACTTTAGTTTTGTCTTTATAAGAACGAACAGTATATTTAAAATTAACAGTATCTCCAATATATTCTTGTCTATCTAAAATCCCAGCTACAGTAGTTCCACACCATTTATATTGATATTCTTGAGTATTAGTAATTGAGTTTGTGCTAACACTTGCATTATATTCTGACGGAGTCAATATTTTTCTTTCTCTTAAAATTCTAGCTATTTCAAAAGTTCCATGTCCTTGAATAAATAAGTTATATATTTCTTTTACAACTTCTGCTGATGTCTCATCAATAACCCATTTTGTTTTATCATTTTCATCTTTTTTATAACCATAAGGCACATTATTAGCAAGTGAAATTCCAGATTCGCCTTTACTTTTAAGAACTGCTCTAACTTTTTGACTTGTATTTTTTGCATGCATTTCATTAAACCAATCTTGAATAGGCAAGAAGTCATTTAAACCTTTACTACTATCAATATTATCCATTATTGCAATATATCTAATATTAAGCCTTACAAAATCTTCTTCAAGAAGTTGCCCAACAACAAGTCGATTTCTCCCAAGTCTTGAATGGTCTTTTACTATAATTGTTCCAATTTGTCCACTTTCAGCAAGTTCCATCATTTCCATAAAAGCTGGTCTTGTAAAAGTTGTTCCAGAATACCCATCATCAACAAAGAACCTAATATTTTGAAATTTGTTATCTTCTGAATATTTACTTAAAATTAATTTTTGATTTTTTATACTATTGCTTTCTCCTGATAGTTCATCATCTCTTGATAAACGACAGTATAAAGCAGTTATTTTATCGCTTTCTAGCTGTTTCATTATTTACTCCTTTCTTTAGACAGCTT
>CANOGC010000132.1 GCA_947565445.1 uncultured Clostridium sp.
TTATTGGTTACTCGCCCTGTATAGATTGGATTTTTAAGCATTCTTACGATAGAAGTTTGTACCCATTTTGATTTTGTTTTTTTGGTTCTTATTCCTCTATCATTTAAATCCCATGCAATTTTTGTTGTTCCAATCCCTTTATATACATAGCTTTCAAATATTTCTTTTACAATTTTTGCTTCTTCTTCATTTATTTTTAGAGTATATCTTTCATCTGGTATTTTATCATATCCAAATACAATATTAGGAACTCTTCCTTTTTTTGCAGTGATGTCTTTTCCAAATTTAACCCTTTTAGACATATTAGCACTTTCTTGTTGTGCCATTGCTCCTAAAATGGTTAATATAAATTCAGATCCCCCTTCCATTATTTCGCCATTATTCAAGAAATCTACTTCAATTCCATAAGACTTTAATTCTCTTATGCTTTGTAATAAATCAACTGTATTTCTGGCAAAACGGCTAACATCTTTTACCACTACTTTAGCAAATTTTTTTGCCTTAGCATCTTGCATCATTTGTTGGAATTGTTTTCTGTGTTTTATTTGCTTTCCAGATATTCCTTCATCTGCATATAGCTTGTACAATTCATAATTATTCTTTTTTGTAAATTCATTAAAAAACTCTATTTGCTTTTCAAATGATTCTACTTGTGATTCTTTTTCAGTTGATACTCTTGCATATGCCGCAATTTTCATATAACATTTCTCCTTTTTCTGTTTCTTTTATTTCGTTCTGTTACATTTTAGCATATCAATTGTAAAAAAACAATACTAAAAATAAAAAATCTACTCCATTTTATTTTGGAATAGATTTTTAAATTCATGTCTCAACTATTTATATACCGCACATATTGGTCAGCGGTTTCAATTTGTCATCTTACGCATTTATTTGTCACAAGTAGGTTTGCGAGTAACATCTGTTCACCTGAGCATTTATATCCCGCAAAACAGGATCTAAGGATAACATTTGATTAGTTATTTTCCGCTAAAATTTTTTCAAATTCTTCTATTGTAATATCTTCATCATTCTCATACTTTTCCTTTGTATAGTCTCCAGTACCATTACTTATAATTTGGAAAAATTCTATCAGTTCTGTCGGACTTAAATGTTCCTTTAATATTTTAAATCCTTTATCTCTAACTCTTTCTAATTCTCTTAATGTTTCTCCCATTTAAATCACCTCCATAATAAAATTTATTGGGTTTATAACTTTTATTTTTAAATTAGCCCTATTTGACGCATTAATTAGCAATCTATCTGTTGTAATAAAATAATCTAGATTTAAGCTTTCAGCATATGCAATATGTAATGAATCCATATCTTTTATATTGTATTGCCTTAATTCTATTGCTCTTTGCTTAATTGTTTCTGAAAATTTTATATTGGTTAATTTCAATTTATTGTATACTTCTAAAACTTTTGCCCTCTTTATTTGATCTTTAATATTGTTCATTTCCAATACTAGTGCATCACTTGTATAGATTTCAAATTCATTCTTACTATATTTATCAATAATTACTTTTATTGCTTGTGCTTCTAAATTATTTTTTTCTTGTCTTAAATCATCAAAGGGTCTACTATAACAACAATTATCTAAATATAATTTTAACATTAAACTAACCTCTCTTTCTATTATACTACATTTTACTAGTTTTATCTATATTTCAAAAAAACTTTGTTTACTTTTCATAAATTTTATCATATTTGTCTTTTTTATTCAATTTATTTCACTAAATTTTTACAATTCTAATTCATTTTCTATTTCTTCGTGAGAATTTTGATAAGTATTTGAATTATAATCAAATATTATCTTATTGTCATTCTCAGCTAAATTATAAGCAAGGCAACCTGCCATAGCTTGTACTATTTGTTCTTCTGTATTAGGATTAATAAATGTAATATTCAAACTCTTTTTCAAAATTCTCACCTTCTTCCATTTCAATAATATTATTAAAAGTTTAAAAATATTACTTTAATTTTAGCTCCACTTTGTTTCGCATAACTTATCTCTACGTTGCTTCGCTTCCTAGAGCTAAGAAAAAGTTACAAGTGGTAAGTTCTGTACCCATATATCTATTCTAACACCAATTCCTTTCAAATTTTCTCTTTTGTATTTTGTATTTCTTATTATTGCATAACTCATTTTTTCCTCCTTGCTCGTGCTAATAAACACGACTAAATTTTATATTATTGCTCTTTTTCTAACTTGTGTTGTAAACAACTACAATACTTTTTTAATGCTATTCACTAAAAGTATTTGTTGTGGCAGGGAAATTATATTTCCCCACACCCCTTTGCCTAAAAAATATCTACATATTTTTTAGGTTTTAGTTAAAGCTACTGCATAAGGCATCTGCATTTGCACCCCTCCTTTTGTTTAGTTTTTATTCTCTCCACGTTCAATTTTGTGGCTTTTAAAATTGTTTTTAGTAAATTTTAAGTCAAAAAAATAAAACCTTAAAATTTTACTTTTAAAGCTTTATTAAAATATTTTATCTAATTACCAATCCTAACTTCACAATAGGATTTATCTCACTTAAGAAAACTCCTTTTATTTCAATACTTTCTGGAACAACTTGTCCATTTCTTTTACCGTTCTTTAGTGTTACTTCCGTGTGTACTATTGATACTGTTCGGAACTAAATTTATATTTATCAGTTATTATTTTTCTTATTTTCAAATCAAAAATGCTCCATATAGTGGTACAGATTTTATATTATTTTCAAACCCAAAATTCTTGCTCGAAATTCTAATCCCATATTTAGGTTTATGTTCTCTTATATATAAATTTAAGCTAGTAGATTTTACACTATTTCCGCTTTTTACTTCAACTGGGATTATTCCATCTTCATTATAAATGATAAAATCTACTTCTGCATTTCTTCCATATGTCCAATAATATAATGATGTATCTT
>CANOGC010000133.1 GCA_947565445.1 uncultured Clostridium sp.
ACTAAAACTATACTATGACAAAATAACATATGAAGTAACATTTAAAGATGGAGAAACAGTATTAAGCACACAAACTATAAACTATGGAGAAAATGCAGTAGCACCAACACCAACAAAAGAAGGATATATACTAAGATGGGACAAAGAATTTAACAATGTAAAAACAGATTTAACAATAAATGCAGTATGGTTAAAAGACACAGACGGAGATGGAATACCAGATATAGAAGATGACGAAACACTAGTAAAATACATAGTAAGACACTACAAACAACAAGGAAACACAAACACATATGAATTAGCAGAAACAGAAGAACTACAAGGGAATTTAGGAAGTACTGTAACAGCAACACCAAAGGTATATGAAGGATATGAAGAAAATATAACAGCAGTAGAAAGAATACCAAGTGGAGAAATAACAGGAGAAGATACATTAGAATTACGATTATTCTACGACACAATAAAATATGAAGTAATCTTTAAAGATGGAGAAAAAGAAGTAGGAAGACAAAACGTACCACATGGAGGAACAGTAGTAGCACCAGAATTAACAAAAGAAGGGTATACATTAAGTTGGGACAAAAGCTTAAACAACATAACAGAAAACCAAACAATAAATGCAGTGTGGACAAAAGTAGAAAGCAATCAAAAAACCTATAAAGTAGAGCACTATGTACAAACAAAAGAAGGAAAATATAACTTAAAAGAAACTCAAGAGTTAGTAGGAAATATAGGAGAAACTGTAACAGCAAAAGGAAAAACGTATGAAGAATATGTATTAGATGAAACAAACAAAGACACAGTAAAAACAGGAGAGATAAAAGAAAACAGTGAGCTAGTACTAAAACTATATTATAACTATAAAAAATACACGATAATCTTTAAAGATGGAGAAGAAGAAGTAGGAAGAGTAGAAGTAATCCATGGAGAAACAGCAGAGCCACCAGAACTAACAAAACCAGGGTATATTTTAAGTTGGGATAAAAACATAAATAACATAACAGGGGAGCAAACAATAACAGCAGTATGGACAAAAGATCCAAACTATAAAGACCCAAGTGAAGATAATAACGAGCCAATAATAGACAAATTGCCAGATGACGGAAAAGAAGAAAAACCAAGTATATTACCAAAAACAGGAGAAGAAGTAGTAACATTAGGAGCAATAGTAGGATTACTAGGTGTAGCATTAGCATATTTTATAAAATATAGATTATAATATAACACAAGACGGCCTTAAAATAGGCTGCCTTGTGTTTTTCTTGACAAATGGTACTAAAAAGGATACAATATCAATATAAATAAAAGGAGGACTTATGCAAAATTCAAACAAAAGAACCTTTGAAATTATTAATTCGAAAACCAAAATATACTTAGTAATTATTGCAATATTATTAATTGTTATATGTTGTTATCAAGTACAATTTATTATACCAGCAATTATATTATATAGTCTTATTTGCTTTTATGCACTATGGACTAGTAACAAAAGAAAAGCGGAAATTTCAGAACATATACAAGAATTAACAATTAATGTAGATTCTGCAGCAAAAAACACACTAATAAACTCACCATTTCCACTTATTATATTAGAAACAGATGGAAACATTACATGGAAAAGTTCAAAGTTTGTAAGTGAATTTGAAAATATAGATATAGACAATATTTTAAATGAATTAGTACAAGAGATAAAAATTGAAATTGAAGAAAAAATAGCAAGTAATAATAGTAATAGAACTAAAGACCGTAGTATTTTAAAAGAAAAAGTTATTAATGATAAGAATTATAGAATTATAGGAGAGTATGTAAAATCAAAAAATAATGAGCGTAAGAAACAGACAGAATACATGGTTCTTTTATATTTTATAGATAATACAGACTACGTAAAAGCAGTTAAAAAGTATAATGATGCACAAACATGTATTGGAATTATTACTATAGACAACTACGAAGAAATGATGCAAAGGATTCAAACAGAAGATAGACCAGAAGTAATGGCGAAAGTTGAAAAAAGCATATATGATTGGGCAATAGAGTCAAAAGGAGTTGTTATAAAATCAGATAGAAATACTTTTGTATATGTGTTCGAACAAAGATATTTAGAAAAAATAAAAGAAAACAAATTTCAAATTTTCGACCAAATAAAAGAAATTAAGTTAGTAGATGGACTTCAAATAACATTAAGTATATCTATATCAAATGAGGGAGCAACAGAATATGAAAGATATAAATCAGCCTTATCTGGAATGGACATTGTTTTAGGTAGGGGTGGTGATCAAGCAGTAATTCGTGAAAACGAAAAGTACTTATTCTTTGGAGGAAGAACCCAAGAAGTTGAAAAAAGAACAAAAGTAAAAGCAAGAACAGTAGCACATGCACTAGAAGAACTAATGTTAGCATCAAAAGACATCATGATTATGGGACATACAAATGCAGATATAGACTCTATGGGATCAAGTTTAGGAGTATATAGAATAGCAAAAAGCTTAGGAAAAGAAGCAAATATCGTAAATGAAGGGACAGGTTCAACAATTAGTGCATTTATGGAATTTGCAAAAAAAGAAGAAGACGAAGATACTTTTATAGATAAGCAACAAGCATTATCTAAGATATCAAATGAAACATTATTAATTATAGTAGATACACATAAAAGAAGTTATGTAGAAGTACCAGAATTACTAGAAAGAACCAATAAAATCGTAATTATAGATCACCATAGAAGGAGTACAGACTATATTGATGATGCAACATTAACATTTCAAGAAGTATATGCATCATCTGCAGCAGAACTAGTAACAGAATTATTACAATATGTAGAAATACCAATTTCACTAAAGCAAATTGAAATAGAAGGCTTATATGGTGGAATTATGGTAGATACTAAAAACTTTACATT
>CANOGC010000134.1 GCA_947565445.1 uncultured Clostridium sp.
ATAGGTCAAGGCGTCTAGCACTTAGCCTACTAAATTCAGTTAATATGTTTACAGGCAAGAAGTTCGACTGTAACAAACGAGCATATTATCATTTCAGAGAGTTATCAGATGAACTATGTAGAGAATATGGACTAACAGTTATTGAAAAACCAACAGAAAAAACACCAAGAAGTATATACTTTGCAGAAAAACGAGGAGAGCCAACAAAGTATAATGTAATAAGACAAGCTATTGATGAAGCAATGCAAATGTGTATAAATTATGGGCAATTTAAAAAGATAATGCTTAAAAAAGGTTATATTATAAATGATGATTATAATAGGAAATACCCAACAATTCGTTCAATAAATGATAAAAAAGCAGTAAGAATGTATCATTTAGGAGAAAAATATTTACCAAAGAACATTGCAAACAAAGTTCAACACAATCCATATCATTATCAAAATAGATATATTGAATTTATACACCCTAAAAAGAAAAAGCTCCAATATAGAATATACAAGTATAAGGGAAAGTTTAGAGATATTAGTAAAATGAAAGGAATTGATGTACTGTTTTTATTACTATTTCATCTATTAGGATTATTACCAAAACGAAAAAACTATGAGCCACTGTCTCCAGAAATGAGACAAGAAGTAAGAAAAATGGAGCGATATTCTAATGAAATTAGACTTATAGTAACAGAAAAACTAAAAACAACAGAAGATGTAAAAAGCTATATTTCGCGAACTGAAAAAGACATTGAAGATGTTGCCAATTTAAGACAAAAATACAGAAATAAGCTAAGAAACTGCAAAGATGATAAATTAATAGAAGAATACAAAGAAAAGCGAAATAACTGCACTACAATTTTAAATAAGTATAGAAAAAATCTAAAAACAGCAAATTATATTTTAGAAGACACACCAAAGGTTAAAGAAGTTATAAAGATTGAAATGCAAATGAAAAATGGGCAAGAAGATATTACGAAAACAAAGAAAAAAGATAGATATTTAGGAAGATAAAATTGTAAAAGGTTGTTATAATAAAGATAACAGCCTTTAATTATTTATTATGGAAATATCAATAAAAAGCTATGAAAATATTGTAAACTGTGGTATAAATATATAAAAAGATTTAAATTATATTTTTACAATTTTTTTCAAAAAAGAAGATTTTTATAGAAAGTTTGAATTTATAACAATAAAAGAAGTTAACTTAGGAGAGAATGATAAAAAAAGTGGGAAAACTGATTAGTAATATGATTAAAAATTAAAAAAAATAGAAAGGTTAAATTTATAATATGGAAGATAATATAATCTATTTAATTAGACATGCTGATACTATTAAAGAAGATGGAATCAGAAATACAAATGAAAATTCACAAATGGTTAATGAGAAGGAAATTTTATCAGTTGAGGGTGAAAATGAAGCAAGAAAATTAAGTGAATACAAAGAACTCAAAAATATTGATATAGTATGGTCTAGTAGTTATACTAGAGCTAAGGAAACAGCAAAATATATTGCATATAATAATAATTTATCTATTAATATTGATGATAGCTTAAATGAAAGAAAATTAGGAAATTTAAAAGAATTAGCTATTTTTATGAAAGATAAAAAAACAAGAGATCCATCTCAAGAACAATTAGTAGACAGAAAATTTAAAACTTCTGATGGGGAAAGTTGTGAAGATACAAATAGGAGAATGACATATTTTCTTAATAGAATTTTAGAAGAAAATAAAGAAAGAAAAATTGCAGTTGTAAGTCATCGGAGGTTCAATAAAATTTTTATTATTAAATTGGTGTAAAGTAAATGAAAATATTAAATTAGTGTATAAAGATAAGATTTTAGATATTGGATCTCCTTGTCTAATAAAAATGAAATTTAAAGGAAATGAATTATTAGACTTAGAACAGTTAAAATAATTTTTAATATATGAAGGGAAATAAAATGAAAGCAAAAGCAACTGAATTTATAGGAAAAAATGTTTATGTAAAAATAGACAGACCAATCGGAAGTAGTCATCCTAATTATCCAGACTATATATATTTAGTAAACTATGGGTTTGTTCCAAATACAATTAGTGGAGATGGAGAAGAATTGGACTGTTATGTTTTAGGAGAATATAAACCGCTAAAAGAATATACAGGGAAATGTATTGCAGTAATACATAGATTAAATGATGATGACGACAAATTAGTTATAGTACCAGAAAATAAGAATTTTACAGATAATGAAATTAAACTATTAACTGATTTTCAAGAGATGTATTATGAAAGTATTATTATAAGGTAAAATTTAGAAATTTTAGTAAAAAGTATTTTATTTAATAGTAATAATTAAAAAAAGAAACGGAGATGATTTCAAATGAAAGAACTAGATAATAATGAGAATTACACTAATCAAAGTTTTGAAGATATTAAACATATTGATGAAAATGGAATAGAATATTGGTATGCTAGAGAATTGCAATCAGTTTTGAATTATAAAGAATGGCGAAAATTTGAAAATGTAATAAGTAAAGCAAAAGAATCGTGTAAAAATAGTGATATTAGTGTGTTTGAACATTTTGTCGACGTCGACAAGTTGTCAAAACGTGCAAATAATGCTGAAGTAATGATTAAAGATTACAAGTTAACACGTTATGCTTGCTATTTGATAGCACAAAATGGGGATACAAGAAAAAAAGTTATTGCTCTTGCACAAACATATTTTGCAATTCAAACTAGAAAACAAGAAATTAGCGAAAAGGAATATAGTGAATTAACAGAAGATGAAAAGAGATTTTACCAAAGAAATTTAACTAAAAAAGGCAATTATTCGCTTAATCAAACAGCTAAAAATGCAGGAGTTAAAAATTTTGATAAATTTCATAATGCTGGATATAAAG
>CANOGC010000135.1 GCA_947565445.1 uncultured Clostridium sp.
CAGCAGGAGATGTGGAAAAATTTTCAGGAGATGTAATAGACAAAGATGGAAAGGTAATAAAGAGTGGACAAGGAGAGGTTAGTCCATATAATTATGGTTATAGTGATAGTAATGATGGTAGCAGATAATAATGAGATGTAAGCTAATATTAAAGAATAAAATAAAAGTAAACACAAAAGTGTTTACTTTTATTATGTTATAGGAAAAATCAAAGATTTTCCTATAACATAAACACATTATACACAAATTTGCTAAGGCAAATTTGGCAGGCAAACAAAAACGGAGCATGTAAAGTAATCTAAAAGGTCAAAAAACCTAATCATGCTCCTTTTGTTTTTTGATGTAAAACGGGAAAGTCCCATCCATTAGAAACAAATTCTTTTGGATGGGATTTCTCTTTAAAGGACGCCTCTCTGATTGCTGCTACTGTAAGGTTGCGATATGATATTGATTACAATCGAAATTGTAATCGCAAGAATATCCACAACATAGTAGCACACAAAAAACGACAATGGTGGAATCGGAATCCATCGTGCTACGCCGACCATCACAGCCATTACAACTGTGAAAGCTATTGTGAGGTTAACAGCCCACTTCCGTTTGCCAGGTTCGGTAGTGGTTGCCATTATGAACACTGCGACGAATGCAGCGCATAAGCAACCCAGCATGCACCATTTGTTTAATCCAAAAAATCGGATTAGCAATGGCACAATTCCAAGTAACGGAAGAACAAGGCTTCCTAAATAGATAACGAGTTTCCGAGTGTCAAAAAAATTTTTTTTCATGCTTTTCATCGAGGGTTTCCATTTTAGGATACCCTCTCTCCTTTCTGCTTTTTTCTTTTTAGAAACTATAATAATTATCCTGAATCCGTGAATTATATAGTTTGATAGATTTTTATATAAATTAAGTACAGATAAATTACAGAATATTGTAATAATCTATGATTTATCTGTTCTCTACTTATTTTTAGATTCAACAAATAACCATTCTTAGAATGGTAGCATAAATCTATATTATTTCAATTTTAAGTACATGTTAGTTCATATATTTTTTTAAATATATCTATTTGAAATTCTTCTTTGTAAATTTTTATTATTTTCTTTCTCGCATGCTTTACTAATTTGCTTGCAAGCATTATCATGTCTTTTATTACTGTTTTTATCCTTTTTCTCTCTATTGCTCTTTTTTTGCTTGTTTCTAATTTACAATTGATTTGTCCTATTAGTCTTAGTATGTTATATACCATCCCTCCTAATCCTAAAACAATTTCATTTGTAGAAAACTTCCCTGATGGTAATCTTTCTATATCCATGTCTGTTTTTATTTCACTATGAAATTGTTCACTAGTAGCATGCAAATGGTATAGTTCTATTATTTCTTCTTCTGTTGGTTCTTGCAGTGAAGTGACATATCTTTTACATTCATATTCTGGTATTAGCAAAACTTGTCCTTCTGCTTTACTCGTTCTTTTTATGGCATCTACTACTATTCTTACAGGTATATTTATACTTGTTCCATCTTCTTTTTTGCATACATAGATTTTTTCATAGCTATATAAATATCTTTCTTTTCCTTCTCTTGTTTCTTTTTTTCTTCCTCCTTTTTGTGCTTTATTGAAGTAAAATTCTGGTTTATCTGCTACTGTCTTTTTTTTCTTCATTAAAAAGTTTACTTCCTTTTGTGTGAAAACTAAAACATTGTCACAGCAATCATGTCCACAGTCGGTTCTTACTAATATCGCTCCTTTAGTCGCCTGTTTTGCTAAATCTATTGTGTCTTTCATAAAAGGTACTGTTTTTGCACATTGACCATTTGCTTTTCCTTCTCTTAATTCACTTCTCATTAGATATCCTTCTATTCCTATATATGCCATGATTGGGGCAAATCCTTCAAATTCTTTGTATGTATAACTAACTCCTTCTTTTTTGCTCCCTGAATTGTCCATTGGTGTTACATCAATATCTAGTGGCACATAATTTTTGTAACATGGTGTTAGTGTTACATTTTTATTTTGTAGTACTTCTAAGTTTGTTTGGTCAATTAATTTCTTCATATCTTTTAGATTATTTTCTATATCTCCAATAGCATTAAATCTTTGCCTTAGTATAGAACATGAAGGACTTTTTTCTATGTCTAGGGCTTGTTTAAAGTATTTATTATTTCTATATTCATCTGCTCTTTCAAATTCTGTTTTTCCTTGTGCTAAAATTCCTATGTATGTCATGAAAATATCTTTATTTGATATTTCCCTTGATTGTACTTTTATATATTTCTTATCATTTATATTTTGTTTGAAGTTTGTTGTTTCAATTATATTGTTTACTAGTACTAAACCTGTATTATTACTTATTATTTCATCTGTTGCTACTATTTCATATTTCATTTTTAATCTCATTCCTTCCTTAAAGGCACAAATTATAATGAATAATTTTCCATATTTTGGATATTATTCAACCTTTTCACCCTTATAGAATATACCAAAAAAAGCATTAAAAATCCATATTTTTAACACTTTTTTTCACCCATTAGGTGAATCTATTTTTCTTTATAATTTATTACTATATCTATACTTTCAACTTCCTTACAGTCAATCAATTCACGGATTCAGGATTGTACTTTAGATTTACATATTGCAATGAGACAATTAGATAAAACTAGAGTTAAAAGGTTCGTTGAGGAAGTTATCAAACAACAAGAAATAAAATATGAAGAACATACAAGATAAAAAAATAATGAAGTTAATAAATCCTACACAAAAATTATAATGTGCTTTATAAAATCAAGTCAAGGTTAAAATGAATGTGCTATCGCACAACCTTGACTAAATTTTAAAAGCACATTATTTTTCAATTA
>CANOGC010000136.1 GCA_947565445.1 uncultured Clostridium sp.
AGGCACGAGTCTGCAAAACTCTGATGGTGGGTCCGACTCCCACACTCGCCTCCAATAATCTGTACTTTTAAGCAATTATCATATAATAGTATATATTATTGCATGAAGGTACAAAATACAGAAATACTCTCTTTGTAAGGGAGTATTTTTGGTTTTAGAAGATAGCTATCTATCATAGATTATCACAATTTAGTATAAAATTTGCTGTAAAATTGGTGTACATTGGTGTAAGCCAATTCTTATAGTATAAATAGTAATAAATTATTGTATATCTATATTATTATTTAGTGCTTTATTGTTCTTTATTTAGATTTTTTGATAGCATACTTTATAAATTAAATTTATGACTTTAGTTAGCTACAAAAACATGCAAAATTTTGTTTTGTTCGCTTGTATTATTATAAAATATGTAGTATAGTAATTAAAGATAGAAATGAGATAGCAGATATGTTGTGGCTACCACTTTCAATACTCGATATATTCGAGAGCAAGGAGGTGGTTGTTTATGGGATTTATATTAACTCTAATATATGCTTTGGGATTTTCCCTAACTATAAACGTAGCCTTATTGTGTATTATATACATAATGTGGACTAATAAACAATAAAAAAACAACACATTCTGCTTTGGTCGGTGGAAATGTGTTGTTACTAAAATGTATTTGGTAGTCACATGTCTGTGACTCTCATTTTCTATCTATATTATACACAGATTTTTAGCAAAAGTCAAATAGTTTTAAGGAGATCTTTCTGATTTGGTTTACGCCTCTTAGTTAAAACCAGTTTCCCCAGATTTTTAAAATTTTCTGTGGAATTTTTTTTACTTTTTCAAATCTTTATACTATTGTAGCTAATATTCCTAGTACAAACCCTGCAATATTTCCTATACTATTCATTCTTCCTTTATATAGTTTGTTTGATTCTGGTATTAGTTCTCCAGATACAATATATAGCATTGCTCCTGCTGCAAATGATAAACATATTGATATTATTTCTTGTGATATGCTTCCGTATTAATGCTCCAAATAATGCTCCTATTCCTGTTGTAATTCCTGATAATACCACATAAAATATAACTTTTGATTTTTTCATTCCTCCATTTTTCATTGGAACCGCCATAGATACTCCGCTCTGGTATATCATGTAATAAAATTGCAATTGCTAATGAATATCCAAGTTTTATAGATGCTCCAAATCCTGACCCTATGGCGAGACCTTCCGGGAAGTTGTGGAGAGCCAAGCCAATACTTACTATTATTCCTGTTTTTAACATGCTATTTGTATTTTTGGAATAGTGTACACTTGTTTGAAACTTTTTTTGTACTGCAATATCACATATAATCATACATATTACACCAAATAAAAGACCTAAAATAACAAGTGCTATACTAGATATTTCTAGTGCCTCTGGAATTAAGTCGAAGCATACTATAGATATCATAAGTCCTGATGCAAGTGATAGTATAAAGCCTAAAAATTTATTTGATGTGTTTTTAAAAATGATTCCAATTAGTCCTCCAATTGTAGTTCCAAATGTCCCAAAAAATAGTCCTATTAATGTTGTTTTAATTAAATATTCCATACAATAAAACTCCTTTGTATAACCTAATACTAGCTTATGACAAAAGAGTTTTATTTATTCATTTTATTCTTCTCCTTTTAAACGTTCTGCATGGTCTGCTGCAATTAAAGAATCTATCATTTCATCTAAGTTTCCGTTTAAGAAGTCTTCCATTTGATATATGCTAAGTCCTATTCTATGGTCTGTTATACGTCCTTGTGGGTAGTTATATGTTCTAATTTTTTCTGAACGGTCTCCACTTCCTACTTGGCTCTTTCTTTCGTTTGCAAGTTCAGAATCTCTTTTTTGTTTTTCTATTTCATATAGCCTTGAACGTAACAGCCTCATAGCATATTCACGGTTTTGTAGTTGTGAACGTTCTGTTTGACATTCTGCAACTATTCCCGTTGGAATGTGTGTTAAACGTACTGCTGATGAGGTTTTATTTACGTGCTGTCCTCCTGCTCCTGAGGCACGATATACATCCATTTTTATATCTGCTGGGTTAATGTCTATTTCTACATCTTCTACTACTGGAAGAACGGCTACTGTTGAAGTTGATGTGTGGATTCTTCCACTAGATTCTGTATCTGGTACTCTTTGTACACGGTGTACTCCACTTTCAAATTTTAACCTACTATATACACCTTTTCCTGTTACCATGAATGATACTTCTTTGTATCCACCTAATCCTGTTTCATTTTCGTTTAATATTTCTAGTTTCCAATGTTTTCTTTCTGCATACATACTGTACATTCTAAATAATGTTCCTGCAAATAAAGCTGCCTCTTCTCCTCCTGCTCCTCCACGAATTTCACATATTACGTTTTTGTCATCGTCTGGATCTTTGGGAATTAAAAGAATTTTTAATTCTTCTTCTAATTTAGGCAACTTTTCTTTTGCCTCTAGCATTTCCATTTCTGCTAAGTCTTTCATTTCTTTGTCTTTTTCTACTTGCATCATTTCCATTGCTTCTTTATAGTTTGCTTCTACTTTTTTATATTCTCTATATTTTTCTACTATTGGTGTCATATCTGAATGTTCTTTCATTAATTTTTGCCATTCACTTGTTCTTGCAATTACTTCTGGATCACTAATTTGAGTGGTTAATTCTTCATAACGCTTTTCTACATCATCTAATTTTTGAAACATACTGTTCTCTCCTCTTTTATATAAATATTTATTTATTATATACGATTTTTCTAGATTTAGCAACTGTTGTTTCTATAGT
>CANOGC010000137.1 GCA_947565445.1 uncultured Clostridium sp.
GTAATGCAACCATTTCATCTTTCTGTAAATCATATAAATCTGTATTTTTAATTTCATTCAATATAAGTTCATTAGCCAATATAACCACCTCTTTTTTCTAATAATACTTTAATAATTCATTTGCAATAGTAATACTTGTTCTTAATAGTATTTTAGTTACTTCATCTGTATAATTGTGAGTATCAAATATACAAGAAGTTAAAAGTTTATAATTTCTATTTCGAGATTTATAATTCTGTTTGATATACTTAATATATTGTTTTATCCATTTATTAGCTTTTTCAATATCTAAATTTTCTTGTGTGAGTATTCCTTCTGCATTTTCTAATAATACATCTTTTACATCTTTTTCTTTATGTATTTTGCTTTCTACTCTACGTATATATCCATCTGCGATATTAGAATATCCTAATTTTTCATTTCCTGTATATTTATTGGTTATATTATTATAGATATTTTCTCTTATGTATTTTAGCTCTTGTAATATTTCTTTATAATTTTTACCTTCTAATATTTGTACTAAATCTAATGTATTATCAATATAATCAGTTCCAGCAAATGTTTCAAATATTTCTAGTATTAAAATATCTACATCTTTATCTAATAGTCTTTTTCTATATTCTTCAAAAACATCTTCCATCTTTACCTCACTAATCATCTTTTTTAACAGTTATAAATTTTATAATGTTTTCATTTATTCTATAATTTCTCTCTAATTCAAAAATAACATCTGCTTTTGCTTCAAAATAGAATATTATATAATAACCTTCTTTGTTCTTTTTAATTTCATAAGCTAATTTCTTAATTCCCATCTTTTCAACTTTTGTTACTTCTCCATCTTGATTTATTAAGTCTGTTATTTCTGTTACTATACCTTCAATTTCTCCTTCATCTAAATTTGGTTTAATAATAATTACACTTTCATATTCATTCATAATTTTTATTCCTTCCTTTTTATTTTACGTTCTAAGGGTTTTAACTTTTAGATGTATAACTTATATTACTTCAAAATCGTGTTGCGAATTTCACTAAATCACGTTTGAATGTCCTATATTATTTCAATGTACTAATAGAATTTATTATAAACTCTCTTTCCTTGCTTATCAGCTTCAATAAAGTTCTTAAATTTGTTTAGTTCTTCTTCCATTTTCTTTTTTAATGTTTCTCTATCCTTAAATGTTTCCTTTGGCAAAATTGTAGAATAAACATTCTCAAACTCATCATCAAATTCATCTTTTTTATGAATATTTAAAACTAATTCATATATAAGTTTATTTTTATCATCTTTTTCATAAACTGTTACATGACAGCTAACTCCATTTTCTCTATCTTCTAAATTTGCTAAATCTACATTAAAATTTATATCTCTTTCTTGATATAAATTGCACATTGAAGTATATACTTTAAAGAAGCTGTTATTTTCTTCTTCCAATAATTCTTCTATAAGTTCTAATTTTTCTTTCTCTTTGTACCAAGATTCCTCATATTCTTTTTTAGGCTTAGTCATTAGTGTATCTTCTGAATAACAATATAAATTATGAGAAACTGTATAAAAAATATCTTTTAGTAATTCGTGTCTACTCATCTTTTTTTACCTCTCTTAATTTTTAATTAATGAAATCTTTGAAATCCCCATTTTTTAAATAACTTCTCTAGCTTGTTATAGTCAGCTTTTCCTTTAGGAGTTGTTACATTTCTTGGGTAGTAGCAATTTCTTTCTTCGTTGTAGATTCCATTGTTGCAGAAATGGTATCTTGATAATTCTAAAATTTCTTTGTTACTGTTTTCACTACTGCCAATTCCTCTAATCCCTAAAGATATTTCAAAGTTTTTTAATCCTAATTTATATAAATTAGATGGTGTAACTTCTTCAATGTTTGTATCTAACCAAGGCTGTTGCATTTCTTGTCCTTGCTCATCATAGGCTTTGACTATATATCCATTATCTTTAAGAATTATCCAACTTGGTGTATATCCAGTTAGTGCATAGGCTACTAAATTTGCACTTGGTCTTTGTGCAAAATCATAATACATAACCTGCGACTTCTTCCTAAAGTCTTTAGCAATTTTTAAGGCTACATCTACATTGTTTATGAAAGCTAGTCTATTACTTGGAACGCAAAGAAATAGGAGTTTTAATCTACTTATTAATTCTCCTATTTCCTTAAATTCATCATCTGTTATACTGTCTACAACTGTTATTCGTGGACTTTCTTTCTTTTTTGAATATGATATAACCTCTTGCAATGATACTTGTTCCATTTTTTAACTCACCTCATCTCTGCCAGATTTTTGTTGCTTAAAATCCTGTTTTTCTTACTCTCCCAGCTGATGAAGTAGCTTAACACATTAATTTACTGCTAGTCAATAGCTTTTGTTTAAAAAGTGTTATAAGTTTTAAAATATGTCAAGTAATTTAATTTGTTTTTATTCTGCTGTGTTTAGAGTTCTTATTTGTTCAAGTAGCTTTTCAAGTTCTATTGAACATTGTTCTCCAATTACATTTATATATTTGAATTTTTTATTTGGTATAACGTATTTATCTATATTTTGTGAGATTTGTTCTACTAAAAGTGATAAATCTAAATAAGTGCTTTTCAAACATTCCTTTTGATTTTCAGTTATTTCTAAAGGCTTTGCATTCTTTATTATTTCATCTAAATTATCCATTTTGTAACTCCTTCTGTTTAAACTTTTCATTCAATAAATCTATTCTT
>CANOGC010000138.1 GCA_947565445.1 uncultured Clostridium sp.
GTACAGTCCTAATATTTTGGTCTTTATCAGGATTTATCATACAAGTAGTTCAAAAAATGAAAAATACATACTTAAAAGATACGAATATGTTTGTATTAAGACAAATTAATAGTAAAATCAACACAATGGTAGTAAGCATGAGTGTTATATGTTTAATGTTATTTATGACAATATCAATACTTTCTTCAAGTTTAGCATTAAGAAATACAATGCAAAGAGAATTAGTAGAAATGACACCAGTAGACTTAAATTTATATAAAACAGCAAATTTAAAAGAAAGTTATATGAAATATGGAAAAGAGGTAAAAACAACAAAAGAACAAAGAGATGATTCAAGAATTTCAATACAAGAAACATTAAAAAATAATAAATTAGACATGAAAGTCCTAAAAGATATTATAGAAATACAAATATATGCTACAAATGATTTGACATGGAAGGATTTTTTGGGAGATAAATATGAAGAAATAAAAGCAGAATTTCCAAGATTTCAGTATAGTACAGCAGAAATGATTGTAAAAATTTCAGATTATAATAAAATTGCAAAATTGTATGGAATAGAACAATATGAGTTAAATGATAACGAATATATTATGCTTTGCAATTTTGATAGTCAAAAACAAATAATAAATAGAGTACTAGAAGATGGAAAAAATACTATATCTATTAAAGGCAAAGAATATCAAACAAAATATAATGAATGTAAAGATGGATTTATACAAATGTCAACAAGTCATACAAACATAGGAATTATTCTAGTTCCAGATAGTTGCCCGCTAACAGAAGATATGAAAGAACAACATTTTTTAGTAGCAAATTATAATGCAAATACAGATGAAGAAAAACAAGAAATAGAAAAGATATTTACAAGTGGCGATTCAGGATTTATACAAAATCTAGCTAATAACGGATTAGACATAGATGGATTAACAAAAATATCTATAATGGAAGCAAGTATAGGAATAGCAACTATTATAACATTTATAGCAATTTATTTAGGAATTATATTCCTAATTGCAAGTTCAGCCATTCTTGCCTTGAAACAATTAACAGATGCTTCAGATAATAAACAAAGATATACTATTTTAAGAAAAATAGGTTGCGATGAAAAAATGATAAATAAATCATTATTTAGACAAATAGGAATATTCTTTGGAGTGCCATTATTACTTGCAATTATACATTCAATATTTGGAATACAATTTGCAATAAAATTGATGTCAGGTATAGCAAGTAAAGATGATTTATTACCATCAGCTATCGCTACAGTAGTTATTATTGGAGTAATATATGGAGCATATTTCTTAGCTACATACTTTGGTAGTAAAAATATCATTAAAGAGGAGAATTAGATATGTTTGGGATTTTTAAAATGATATTTTTAGGAATAATAGTCATAGTAGTAATTAGTGCAGTAATTTATAAAAAATGGAAAGAAAAAAATGAATAAAAAGTAGTAAAAGAGGTGGTAAAGATGAAGAAATTTCTAAAAATAGTATTTTTACTAACATTGATAATAGTAAGTATAGCATTGCTATTTATAGGAAATGGATATAAAATGTATAAGGAAGCAATAGAAGAAATAAGTATAGAAGATAAAATAAAAGAAATAAAAAGCAAAGAAAACTATACAGAAATTTCAGACTTACCACAAAATTATATCAATGCAGTATTATCAGTAGAAGATCATAGATTTTATAAACATTGTGGAATAGATTTAATTGCAATAGGTAGAGCAACAATAAATGATATAAAAGCTATGGATTTTGTAGAAGGTGGAAGTACCATAACACAACAACTAGCAAAAAATATATATTTTACACAAGACAAGAAATTTGAAAGAAAAATAGCAGAAGTATTTATGGCATTTAAAATAGAAAATAAATGTGAAAAAGATGAAATATTAGAATTGTATTTGAATACAAGTTATTTTGGAGATGGATATTATACTGTAAGAGAAGCAAGTTTAGGATATTTTGGAAAAGAACCAAATCAGATGACAGATTATGAAGCAATTATGCTTGCAGGAATACCTAATGCACCATCAGTGTATGCACCAACAAAAAATCCAGAATTAGCAAAACAAAGACAAAAACAAGTAATAAATAAAATGATAGAGTATAAATATCTTACACAAAGTGAAGCAGATAAAATATTAAAACAGGAATAGTAATTAGTTGTAAAAATATACTAATTAAATAACACAAAGATTAATAATCAATGTGGTAAAAATGCGCAATGAATAATTAATGTTAATAGAACGAAAGGAGTAGTGAATATGAGCATTTTAGGTAATATCTTATGGTTTATCTTTGGAGGTTTTTTAAGTGGGATTTCTTGGTGTATATCAGGTCTTATTTGGTGTATTACAATAATAGGAATCCCCTATGGAAAACAATGTTTTAAATTTGCAGCTTTATCATTTGCACCATTTGGCAAAGATGTCGAATATGGAGGGGGAGTACCATCAGTAATAGCAAATGTGATATGGATTATTTTCTTTGGGATTCCTATGGCAGTTGAAAACTTATTATTTGGCTGTATATGGTGCATAACAATAGTAGGTATTCCGTTCGGACTTCAATTCTTTAAAATTGCTAAATTATCTTTAGCACCTTTTGGAGCAAGAG
>CANOGC010000139.1 GCA_947565445.1 uncultured Clostridium sp.
CTCTTGCACCCTCTGTTACTTCTGGCGGCTTCTTTTGTGTTGCCCAATTGTAGAGCATTTCCCTGTATTCCATACTTCTTACCTCCTTATTTTTTCTTGGAAGGTGTAACCCTCCAAGATATTAACTTAATCTTTTTAGGTTACTTTACTGTTCATATGCTGGTGATAAGTGCTGGGTTTTACATGGATTTTTTATTTTTGAATTGTCATATTTATAAACAACTCCCTTTTAAAAAAATATCAGCTATAGTATAGCATAACTAGCACTTTTTGTCAAGAAATTTAAGCAACCACAAAGGCTGCTTTTTCTCATATGTATAGCAATTTTTATCTAAAGAAAATGGTCCATTTATTATTGTTTGTTTTCTTAATGGTAATGATCTTTCTTGGTGCTGCTAATACCAAAATCACCAGTAAAATAGCAACAATTGCGGGCCACCGAGGTTCTATTTCTAACCAAGTAGTACAAAATTGTACGAAGTTAGTTAACATAAAGTAAACCCTCCTTAAAATAGAATATGTAATTATTATACCACAAATTTATGAAATGAGCAATTCCCTATAAATTCATATTTTACTAAAATATGATTCATTTATGATAATATCTTAATAATTCATTTGAGAAAATGTCTCAACAAAAAAATAATTGTTCTCTTTAATGATATAATCAATAAATCATTAAATTTAAATGGAGGAACAAATGAGAAAGGTTGAGTTAAAAATGAATGAAGAATTAAAATATCAAACTATTAAAAAATTAGTTGAAACAGACGGAAACAAGAAAAGAGCTTCTATTAAACTTCAATGTACTGTTAGAAGTATTGATAGAATGATTGCTGGATACAAAGAAAAGGGTAAAGAGTTTTTTATACATGGTAATCGTGGAAGAAAACCTGCTCATGCTTTATCTGAACAACAAAAATCTGAAATTGAACAATTGTATTTGTCAAAATATTTTGACTGCAATTATACTATGTTTTCTGAATTGCTTGCACAAAGAGAAAATATTTTTATCTCTGTTGATGAAGCTAGAGTTATCCTGTCAGAAAAATATATCCTATCTCCTAGAGCTCATAAATCCACTAGAAAACGTTTGAAAAAGAAACTATTAAAAGAACATGCTCATGCTAAAACTAAAGCTCAAAAATCTAATATACAAGCTTCTATGGTTGCTCTTGAAGATGCTCATCCTAGGCAGCCTCGTTGCATTTACTTTGGCGAAGAAATTCAAACTGATGCTTGTATTCATCTTTGGTTTGGTAAAACTAAAACTGCTCTTCATGCTGCTATTGATGATTCTACTGGTCAGGTCGTTGCTGCTTTCTTTGATAATCAAGAATCTTTAAATGGTTACTACAATGTTTATTATCAGATATTGGTAAAATATGGTATTCCTTATCTCTTTAAAACTGACAAAAGAACTGTCTTCGAATACAATAGAAAAGGCACTACCTCTGACGAAGATAATACCTTTACTCAATTTGCTTATGCCTGTTCCCAATTAGGCACTAGCATTCAATGTAGTAGCATCCCTGAATTTAAGCCTCGTATTGAAAGACTTTTTGCATCCTTTCAGTCTAGGCTAATACCTGAACTAAGGTTAGCCAACATTACTACCATTGAGGAAGCCAATAACTTCCTGCCTGCTTTCTTAGACAAATACAATTCTAAGTTTGCTCTATGTATAGATAATACCAAATCTGTATTTGAAAAGCAACCTGATTTGAAAAAAATTAACTTAACTTTAGCTGTTTTATCTAGGAGAGTGGTTGATACTGGGCATTCAATTTGTTTTAAAAACAAACATTACAGAACCGTAAATTCGGTTGGTACACCAATATATTTTGGTAAAGGAACTAAAGCCATGGTAATTGAGTCTTTTGATAAAAAGCTTTATGCTACTGTTGAGGATAGTATATTTGCACTTGAAGAAATACCTGAAGTTCAAGCTTATTCTGAGAATTTTGACACTGCTTTACCTACAGAGTCAAAGAAAATTTACATTCCTAGAATGTCACATCCTTTTAAAAGGCAATCGTTTGAAAAGTTCGTAGAAAAACAACTACTTAAATTTCAGACTGAACTTGAAAAAGTTTCTTAAAATTTAGCCCTAAAAAAACTAAATTTTTAGGGCTTATGTTTAAAAAAATTTGAGACATTTTCAAAAATGATTGACAGATTTTTTAAGAGTCTTTTCTCTAGTCTTATCATAAATTCAGGTGTCATTTTTCCTATTTTATAAATTAAACGAGATTTGTCTATGCAAGAGATTTGTTCTGCCTTTGCTTTAGATGGTAATTTATTTAGTTTTCCTTCTTCTAAGTCTGTTTCTAAAATCTTTTCGTGTGTATCACATAACCTATTAGAACTAGAAATTGGTATTACAATAACTGTACTTGATACACTATTTTTATATGAATCTTGCATAATAATTCCCATGTGTGTATTACACAATTCTTTTCCTATATTTTGACCAAATTCTATTAAATATATTTCTCCTTTTCTTGGTCTTAT